>NZ_JBVHLF010000003.1:225884-229166 GCF_055559155.1 Kitasatospora sp. NPDC024654 | reverse complement strand
ACATATCTGGCGTTGACTTTTGGCACGCTGTTGAGTTCTCAAGGAACGGACACTTCCTTCAGACCGCTCTCGCAGGCCCTCCGGGCGTTTCGTTCGTTCTGCGTTCAGCTTATCAGATCCGATCCGCACTGTTTGACCAGTGTTTTTCTTGCTGATTCCCGCTGGAGGGATTCCGTTCACCAACCCGCGAAGCCTATCAAATGGTTTCGGAGGTTCGATTTCCGGTTCGACTTGCCGGGCCCGCATCCTGCTGGACGCATCCGCCTCGACTTGCCGTGTAGTAGACCCTACTGCTGGCTCCGACTGGTGTCCAGTCCGTCCCAACCGTTCGAATCTACTGGCCTCCGGGATCCGTGTCAACGGCTCCGGCGGCCGAAGAGAAGACTAGCAGGTCAGAAGGGGTCAGGCCGCCACGGGCTGGAGGTCCGCGCGGTCGGCCGCCTCGACGTCGCCGACCTCACCGACGGCGGCGGCGCGGCGGCCGAGGACCAGCGCGTAGAGCAGGAACAGCGTCTCCGCGGTGCCGCCGATGCCGATCCGGGCCCAGGTCGGCAGCCCGGAGGGCGTGACGAAGGCTTCCAGGATGCCGCTGACCAGCAGCACCGCGGCCAGTCCGAGGGCCATCCCGATGGTCGCCCGGCCCTCCTCGGCCAACGCCGCGCCGCGCTTCCGCGGCCCTGGGTCGATCACCGTCCAGCCCAGCCGCAGGCCCATGCCGCCCGCCACGAAGACCGCGGTGAGTTCCAGCAGACCGTGCGGCAGCAGCAGGCCGAGGAAGAGGTCCAGCCGGCCGGCCGAAGCCATCAGCCCCAGGCCGACACCGAGGTTCAGGACGTTCTGGAACAGCACCCAGAGCACCGGCAGGCCCAGGAAGACTCCGAACACCAGGCACTGGGCCGCGATCCAGGCGTTGTTCGTCCACACCTGCGCGGCGAAGGAGGCGGCCGGCCGATCCGAGTAGTAGGCCTCGTACTCACCGCCGGGCCGGGTCATCTCGCGCAGCTCGGCCGGGGTGGCCAGGCTGTCCCGCACCTCGGGGTGGGTCGCCACCCACCAGGCGACCAGCGCCGCGGCGAGCAGCGAGGCCAGCGCGATCGAGAGCCACCAGCGGCGCGAGCGGTAGAGCGCGGCGGGGAAGCTCACCGTGAAGTAGCGGGCGACGTCCCGCCAGCCGGCCGATCGGCTGCCGGTCACCGCGTCGCGGGCCCGGGCGACCAGGGTGGTCAGCCGGGCGACCAGCGCGGGGTCGGGGGCGGTCGCCTGGACTCGGGCGAGGTGGCCGGTGGCCCGCTGGTAGAGCGCCACCAGCTCGTCCGCCTCCTCACCGGTGAGCCGGCGCCGCTTGCACAGCACCTCCAGCCGCGCCCACTCCGCCTGGTGGGCGGCGACGAGATTGTCCGGGTCCATGCGGCTCTCCCAGCGGGCAGGCGGGCGGATAGGCGGGCGGGCCGGCGGCCCGGGGCACAGCTTGCCAGAGCGGTGGTCGGCGCGAACCGGCCGCGGGCGCTTTCCCAGGTGCGGGCTTTCCGCCCTCGGCGAGCGGCCCGTATGTTGACCGTTGAATATCGGAAGAACCAGGGGGCGGGCGGGTGGACCGCGTCTCCTCCTCGGACGGGAACGGACGGGTGCCTCAGTGAGCGACCTGGTGACGGGCGAGGCCGTCGTCCTCGACCTGCGGGCGGCGAAGCTGCCGAGCAGGGCCCTCGCGGTGCTGCTGGACCTGGCGGTGCAGTTCCTGGCGTACTTCCTCTGCGTCTTCGCGCTGCTGGCGGTGCTCCCCGACCTCGACGGCGCCGCCGCGGCCGCGCTGATGGTCGGGATGCTGGTCTTCTTCCTGGTCGCCCTGCCGGTGCTGGTGGAGACGCTCTCCCGCGGGCGCTCACTGGGCAAGCTGGCACTCGGCCTACGGGTGGTGCGGACCGACGGCGGCCCGGTGCGCTTCCGGCACGCGCTGGTGCGCGGCCTGGTCGGGGTCTTCGAGATCGTCATGCTGACCGGGATTCCGGCGGTGATCACCTCGCTGATATCCAGCGAGGGCCGCCGGCTCGGCGACGTCTTCGCGGGGACGCTGGTGGTCCGCGAGCGGGTACCGGCGGCCGAGCGCGGCCGACCGGTGCTTCCGCCGCCACCGGTGATGCGGGCACTGGGCTCGGAGCTGGTCCGGCTGGACCTGTCCGCGGTGCCTCCGGGCCTGTGGCTGGCCGTGCGCCAACTGCTCTCCCGCTCGGAGCAGTTGGACGGTGAGGTGGCGCTGCGAATGGCCGGGCGACTGGCCGGTGACCTGGCGCAGCGGATCCGCTGGGAGGTGCCGCCCGGCCTGCACCCGGCGCTCTACCTGGGCGCGGTGCTGACCGAGCGGCAGCGCCGCGAGTGGGCCCGGGCGAACGCGCCGGCCGTGGTGCCGCCGCCGCTCGGGGCGTTCGGGCCGGCGCCGGTGGCCGTGCCCGCGCCGCAGCCGGTGACACCAGCGCCGGCCACCGCGCCGAAGCCCGACCTCGGGAGCACCGACGGGGGCTTCGCCCTCCCGGGGTGAGCGCTCAGCCGGGCGTCCACGGGTTCGGCGGTGACTCCAGTTCCTCCAGCTCGACGCCCGGCGCCGCCAGCACCACGTCGCCGGCCAGGTGGACCTCCCGCTGCTCGCCGGTCTCCAGGTCGGCCACCTGGTACCGCTCGACCACCAGCGGCCCGGTCTCGGTCGGGTGGCTCGCCACCTCCACCAGCCGCCAGCCCTGGTCACAGGTGCGCGGCGCCAGCGCCGCCCCGCTGAACGCGACCAGCCGGACCCGGGCCGACGCCCCCTCCACCAGCCGCAGCAGCCGCGCGGTGGCGATCAGGAACGCCGGCGAGTCCCCCGCGAAGCCGTGCGCCCGGTCGTGCCCCTCGCTCGCCGAGTCGCCCGTCGGGTCGGTCGGGTCGGTGCGGACCCAGGCCACCCCGTCCACCGCCCCGCCGCGCACCTGCCAGCCGCCGGCCCGCAGCTCCATCCGCAGCGGCCGGCTGCGCGAGTCCAGGGTGAGGTCGACCGTGCCCAGCACCGCGCCGCCCGGGGCGTAGGTCTTCGACACGTAGCGCCACCCGGCCGGCCCGGGCGCGCAGCTGAACCGCTCCTCCCCGAGCGGGGTGCGGTCGTGCGGGTCGTACAGCGAGTACCGGCCGTTGGGCATGGACCGAAGCCTACGGGCAACAGCGCGGGGGGGGGGGGGGGGGGGGGGGGGGGGGGGGGGGGGGGGGGGGGGAGGGGGGGGGGGGGGGGGGGGGGGGTGGGGGGTTTTTTTCTTCTCC
>NZ_JBVHLF010000003.1:150132-225874 GCF_055559155.1 Kitasatospora sp. NPDC024654 | reverse complement strand
GGGGTGGGAAGGAGGGAAGGGGTGGGGGGGAGGGAACAAAGCCCGAGGGAAAACACCCCCCCCCCCCCCCCCCCCGGGCCCCCCCCCCCCCCCGGACCGACAACGGGCGATCAGTAGCGGTACTGCTCGGCCTTGTACGGGCCCTCGACCGGGACGCCGATGTAGTCGGCCTGCTCCTGGGTCAGCACCGTGAGCTTGACGCCCAGTGCGTCCAGGTGGAGGCGGGCGACCTTCTCGTCCAGGTGCTTGGGCAGCACGTACACGCCGATCGGGTACTGCTCGGTCTTGGTGAACAGCTCGATCTGCGCGATCGTCTGGTTCGCGAAGGAGTTGGACATCACGAACGACGGGTGCCCGGTGGCGTTGCCCAGGTTCAGCAGCCGGCCCTCGGACAGCATGATGATCGTGTGGCCGTCGGGGAAGCGCCACTCGTGGACCTGCGGCTTGACCTCGGTCTTCACGATGCCCTCGAGCTTCGCCAGACCGGCGATGTCGATCTCGTTGTCGAAGTGGCCGATGTTGCCGACGATCGCCTGGTGCTTCATCTTCGCCATGTGCGAGGCGAGGATGATGTCCTTGTTGCCGGTGGTGGTGACGAAGATGTCGGCGATCGAGACGACCTCGTCCAGCGTGGTGACCTGGTAGCCGTCCATCGCCGCCTGCAGCGCGCAGATCGGGTCGATCTCGGTGATGATCACCCGGGCGCCCTGGCCGCGCAGCGACTCGGCGCAGCCCTTGCCCACGTCGCCGTAGCCGCAGACGACCGCGACCTTGCCGCCGATCAGCACGTCGGTGGCCCGGTTGATGCCGTCGATCAGCGAGTGCCGGCAACCGTACTTGTTGTCGAACTTCGACTTGGTCACCGAGTCGTTGACGTTGATCGCCGGGAAGAGCAGCTTGCCGTCCCGGTGCATCTCGTACAGCCGATGGACACCGGTGGTGGTCTCCTCGGTCACGCCCTTGATGGTCGCCGCGACCTCGGTCCACTTGGCCGGGGACTCGGCCAGCGTGCGGTTGAGCAGCTCGAGGATGATCCGGTACTCGTCGTTGTCCGCGGTGGACGGGTCCGGCGCCTCACCGGCCTTCTCGAACTCCACGCCCTTGTGGATCAGCAGCGTGGCGTCACCGCCGTCGTCCAGGATCATGTTCGGCGTCTGGCCTTCCGGCCAGGTCAGCGCCTGCTCGGTGCACCACCAGTACTCCTCCAGCGTCTCGCCCTTCCAGGCGAAGACCGGGATGCCCTGCGGGTTCTCCGGGGTGCCCTCCGGGCCGACCGCGATGGCGGCGGCCGCGTGGTCCTGGGTGGAGAAGATGTTGCACGAGCACCAACGGACCTCGGCACCCAGCGCGACCAGGGTCTCGATCAGCACCGCGGTCTGCACGGTCATGTGCAGCGAGCCGGTGATCCGGGCCCCCGCCAGCGGCTGCGCCGCCGCGTACTCCTTGCGGATCGACATCAGGCCGGGCATCTCGTGCTCGGCGAGCTCGATCTCCTTGCGGCCGAAGGGGGCCAGGGAAAGGTCGGCGACCTTGAAGTCACCGGAAGGGTTGGACGACATACGTCAGCTCCTAGCTGCGCGGAACGGATGGGCCAAGGTCCCGTGGGTGCCGCGGAACGCGCCCGCTACTCGGGTACGGCGAACGGGCGGTGCGACCACCGCCCGCGACGACGCAGGGACGCCGCGCTCCAGCACCATCCGTCGGAGGACCTCTCTCCCTCGACCGGGCGGGCGGCGGACCGCGCGCACTCGATCGACCGCCATCAGCAGCGACGTTCGGCTCAGGGACGAATCTACACCGAGGGCCCGCGGCGATGGGCGGGTACGGCGGGATCCGGCCGCGCGGAGGGGCCGGCTCAGTGCCCGGCCGGGCCCGGTCCGCCCGGGGTGGCCGCCGGATCCGGGCCGGCCGCCGCCTGCTCGGCCGAGTAGACGTCGGGCTCCAGGTAGATCGCCCGGGCGATCGGCACGGCCGACCGCACCCGGGCCTCCGCCGCGTCGATCGCCACGGCCAGCTGGGCGGCGGTGGCCTCCGCCCGGACCCCGACCTTGGCCGCGACCAGCAGTTCCTCCGGCCCGAGGTGCAGGGTGCGCAGGTGGATCACCCGGGTGAGCGAGCGGCCGTCCACCAGCGCCGCCCGGACCGCCGCCACCACCGACCGGTCGGCGGACTCCCCGATCAGCAGCGACTTGGTCTCCAGCGCCAGCACCACCGCGATCACCACCAGCAGCAGGCCGATCGTCAGCGTGCCCAGGCCGTCCCAGACGCCGTCGCCGGTGAGCACGGTCAGCCCGACGCCGGTCAGCGCCAGCACCAGCCCGATCAGCGCGCCGGTGTCCTCCAGCAGCACCACCGGCAGCTCCGGCGCCTTGGCCCGGCGGACGTACGCGACCCAGCCGGCCGTGCCCTTGGCCCGGCCCGCCTCGCGGTAGGCGGTCCGGAACGAGAGGCCCTCCATCACAAGGGCGAAGGCCAGCACTCCGACCGCCCAGGCCCAGCCGCGCAGCTCGTGCGGGTGCCGGATCTTCTGGTAGCCCTCGTAGACGGCGAACAGCCCGCCGACGCTGAACAGCACGATGGCGACCAGGAAGCCGTAGACGTACCGCTCCCGGCCGTAGCCGAAGGGATGCTCCTCGTCCGCCACCCGGGCCGCCCGCCGGCCGCCGATCAGCAGCAGCACCTGGTTGCCCGAGTCGGCGACCGAGTGCACCCCCTCGGCGAGCATCGAGGACGACCCGGTGAAGGCGAACGCGGTGAACTTGCCCAGTGCGATCGCCAGGTTGGCGCTCAACGCGGCGACCAGCGCCCGGCTGCCGCCCTCGGTGCTCACCGCGACTCGCTCAGAGCGTGACGGTGGCGCGGAACAGCACGCCGGTGCCGCTCAGCAGGGTGTCCCGCCCGCTCGCCGGCAGGTAGGCGGACTGGCCGCGCTCCAGCGTCAGCGTCTCGCCGGCGCCGGTCAGCCGCACCGAGCCCTCGGTGCAGAGCAGGACCTGGGCCACCCGACCGGACACCGCGCGCTGCGGGCCGTCGGCGGTCAGCCGGTAGCGGGAGAGCCGGAACTCGTCGATCGGGACGGCGAACAGCTCCTCGCCGTCCTCCCCCGCGACCGGGCCGCGCACGCCGGCCTCGCCCGCCTCGAAGCGGACCACCCGGAGCAGCTCGGGCACGTCCACGTGCTTCGGGGTGAGACCGCAGCGCAGCACGTTGTCGGAGTTGGCCATGATCTCCACGCCGGTGCCCTTGAGGTAGGCGTGCGGGATGCCCGCGCCCAGGTAGAGCGCCTCGCCGGGCTGCAGCCGGACGTGGTTGAGCAGCAGCGCGGCCAGCACGCCGGCGTCGTCCGGGAAGTGCTTGGCGGCGTACGCGTAGCCGGACCAGGCGGGCGCCCAGGGCGAGCCGGGCTGCTCGACCAGCGCCCGGTCCAGCGCCAGGGCCACCTCCTTGACGGTGACGGCGACCACCGCCGGGTCGGTGGAGAGCACGGTCGCCACCGCCTCGCGCAGCGCCTGCTCGGCGGGCTTGGTGCGCAGCAGGTCGATCAGCGGGGCCAGCCCGGGGACGGCCAGCTGCTCCATCAGGTCGGCCGTCGCCAGCGGGTCGCGGAAACCGCACAGGCCTTCGAACTCGTCCAGCGCGCAGATGAGTTCGGGCTTGTGGTTGGCGTCCTTGTAGTTGCG
Source organism: Kitasatospora sp. NPDC024654 (assembly GCF_055559155.1). Taxonomy (NCBI): domain Bacteria; kingdom Bacillati; phylum Actinomycetota; class Actinomycetes; order Kitasatosporales; family Streptomycetaceae; genus Kitasatospora; species Kitasatospora sp. NPDC024654. The sequence continues at coordinate 222,194 of NZ_JBVHLF010000003.1, read as the reverse complement.
GTGGCCGGCCTCGACCGGCACTCCGGCGGCCTCCTCGGCGGCGAAGCCGGCCTTGGCCTGGGCCAGGTCCGGGTGCACCTGGAGGGAGAGCGGGATCTCCGCGGCCAGCACCTTGAGCAGGAACGGCAGGGTCGGGCCGAACTTCTCCACCGCCTCGGCGCCCAGTTCGCCGACCGGGTCGGCGGCGATCACCTCGGCCAGCGAGCGCGGGCCCTCGCCGCGGTCCACTCGGGACGGCTCGCCGGGGTGGGCACCGAGCCAGAGCTCGGCCTGCGGCTCGCCGGTGGGCCGTACGCCGAGCAGGGTCGGGATCGCGGTGGTCGAGCCCCAGGCGTAGGGGCGGACGGTGTTGACGAGGCGGTCCATGGGCGGGGCCCTGCTCCTTGCGTCGAGGCGGCTTCGCTGCCGTTCTGCTGCTTTTCTCCCGGTTCGGGCCCTCAGACCCTAACCGACCTGGGCTCAGCGGCCCGCCCCACCCGCCAGTCCCAGATAGACCGTGGCGAAGTCGGTGAGCGCCACCAGCTCGGCGAAGGCCGCCAGCGGCTGGGGGCGCAGACCGGCGAACTCGGTGAGCCGGACCTCGTGGTCGGCCGCCAACCGCTGGGCGCGGCGCACCGCGTGGCCGGCCGGCGCCGGCTCCGGGACGGCCTCCGGCGGGACCTCCTCCACCGCGGCGGGCTCCTGCGGGGTGTGCCGCAGCAGCAGCACCTGCAGCATCAGCGGGTCCGGCTCCTCGACCCGGTCGCGGAAGAAGTCCTCCGGGTCGGCGCCGGTGCCGAGCTGCCCGGTGAACATGCCGCGGTGCGCGCCGAGCACCTGCGGCAGCCGTCCGGTGACGGCGGGCCGGCCGGCCCGGTCGGCCAGCTGCTCGGCGAAGCGCTCGGCCGCCGCCGCGGCGACCGGGCCCTCGCTCCAGATCAGCGGGACGGTGCCGGAGAGCTGGGCGGCCAGGCCCTTGGCCTGGTTGAGGTAGGCGGCGGCGTCCGGCCGGTAGCGGACGGCCAGCTCGTCCAGCAGGTCGGCGGTGGCGGCCAGGTCGGCGGCGCCCTGCTCCAGCACGCCGAGCCGGTCGGCGAGCGCGAGCAGCGGGGTGAGGAAGGCCCAGAGCGCGGCCGGGTCCTCGGCCGGCAGGTCGCGCTCGGCGGTCTCCGCCGTCGGCTCCTCGGTGGTCGCCGACACGAACGACAGCGGCAGGGCGCGCACCTGAAGGGCGGCCTGGGCCAGCGGGCGGCCCTCGGGGGCGATCACGGTGATCGCGCAGCCGCGGGCGTAGGCCTGCTCGGCGAGGGTGATCAGACCGGCCTCGGTGCCCGCCGCGGAGGCGATCACCAGCAGGTCCAACGGGCCTGCCCAGCCGGGAAGTTGCCAGGTCAGCCCAGCACTGAACGGGTCGCCCGGCGGGGCGGGGGTGACGTCCAGCGGGGCGACCGGCTGGACCAGGGTGCCCGTGCCGGCCAGCGCGGCCAGCGCGGCGGCGGCGGTCAGCGCGCCGCCGTGACCGGCCACCAGGACGGCCCGCGGGCGGCCGTCCGGCCGCAACTGCGCCAGGCCTGGCTCGACCTGCCGCAACGCGGTCCGGATCCGGGCCCCGGCACCGGCCAGGGCGAGCAGGGCGTGATCCCGGTCGGCGCGCTGCAGGGCGGCCGGGTCGTCGAGCAGGCTGTCGTCGAGCATGCGGCCGGCCTCCGGGCTGGCAGAAGCGGACGGGATCAGGCGGGGCGGCGGGCCTCGTCCACCAGGAGGACGGGGATGCCGTCGCGGACCGGGTAGACCAGGCCGCAGCCGTCGCCGGTGCAGACCAGCTCGGGCTGCTCGGCGGAGCCGGCCTCGGTCAGCTTGGCCCGGCACTGCGGGCAGACCAGGATCTCCAGGAGGAACGGTTCGACGGTCATGGGCGGGCTGCTCCAGTGCTTCGGACGGGCGGCGGGACGCGACACGTCCCGACCGGTAGCCACCCTACCGGCCGACCACCCCCTCCTCACGGCAGGCGGGTGAGGAGCGGGCGGTCGTCGGCGGCCCCGGCCGTCTGGCGGTGACGTCAGGCGCGGACCACGGCGAGCACCGCGTCGCGCAGCTCGGCCATCTTCTTCGGGTCCTTGGCCTCGACGTTCAGGCGCAGCAGCGGCTCGGTGTTGGACGGGCGCAGGTTGAACCACCAGTCGTCGCCGGCGATGGTCAGCCCGTCCAGCTCGTCCACCGTGACGCCCTCCTGCGAGGCGAACTCGGCGCGCACGGCCGCGGTACGGGCGGCCTGGTCGTCGACGGTGCTGTTGATCTCACCGGAGGCGGCGTAGCGGTCGTACTCGTGGGTGAGCGCGGAGAGCGTGCCCTCCTGCTCGCCGAGCGCGGCCAGCACGTGCAGCGCGGCCAGCATGCCGGTGTCGGCCCGCCAGAAGTCGCGGAAGTAGTAGTGCGCGGAGTGCTCGCCACCGAAGATCGCGTTGGTCTCGGCCATCTCCTGCTTGATGAAGGAGTGGCCGACCCGGGTGCGGACCGGGACGCCGCCGTGCTCGCGGACCACCTCGGGGACGGTCCAGGAGGTGATCAGGTTGTGGATGATCGTCGGATTGTCCTCGCCGGCGGCCTGGGCCCGGGCGATCTCGCGGACCGCGACCAGCGCGGTGATCGCGGACGGGGAGACCGGCTCGCCGCGCTCGTCGATCACGAAGCAGCGGTCGGCGTCGCCGTCGAAGGCCAGGCCGATGTCGGCGCCGACCTCCTTGACCTTGGCCTGCAGGTCGACCAGGTTCTTCGGGTCGAGCGGGTTGGCCTCGTGGTTCGGGAAGGTGCCGTCCAGCTCGAAGTACATCGGGACGACGTCCAGCGGCAGGCCGTCGAAGACGGTCGGGACGGTGTGGCCTCCCATGCCGTTGCCGGCGTCCACCACGACCTTGAGCGGGCGGATGGCGCGCAGGTCGACCAGACCGAGCAGGTGGTCGGCGTAGCCGCGCAGGGTGTCCTGCTGGGTGACCTTGCCGGGCTCGACCTCGACGCTCGGGACGGTCACGGTGTCGTCCTCGTTGATCCAGCTCTGCACCAGCTCGCGGATCTCGGCCAGGCCGGTGTTCTCGCCGACCGGGGCGGCACCGGCGCGGCACATCTTGATGCCGTTGTACTGGGCCGGGTTGTGGCTCGCGGTGAACATCGCGCCGGGCAGGTCCAGCTTGCCGCTCGCGTAGTACAGCTGGTCCGTGGAGCAGAGGCCGATCTCGGTGACGTCCGCACCGCGAGCCGCCGCGCCCTCGGCGAAGGCGCGCGACAGGCCCGGGGAGGAGGGCCGCATGTCGTGCCCGACCACGATCGCCTTGGCACCGGTCACCTGGACGAACGCTGCACCGAACGCCCGGGAGAGGTCCTCGTCCCACTGGTCCGGGACGACTCCCCGGACGTCGTACGCCTTGACGAGCTGCTTCAGGTCGCGCACTGCGGCTCCACCCTGGTCTGTGTGTCTGGATAAGGGCTGGTCTGCCCACGGTCACGATACGTCGCCGGGGTGAGAGGGCCGTGAGTCCCCGCCCGGGCAGGGGAGCAGCGTACCGGGTACGGGTTGCGCGCCCGGAACGCCGAGTTGACCAAGTGCGGACGGGTTCCGGACCGGCGATCAGTTCTCCGGCGAGCGCAGCACTCTCAGGTGGCCGCGACGACCGGCCTCGTTCGGCCCGCCCTCCGGGCGGGGGGCGCGCTCCGGCGGACGGGCCGCCTCGCGCACCGCGTTGGCCAGCGCCTCCAGGTCGTCACTGCTGCGGCGCAGCGGGCCGGCCTCGGTGGCCAGCCGGACCACCTCCCAGCCGCGCGGAGCGGTCAGCCGCTCGGCGTGCTCGGCACAGAGGTCGTAGCAGTGCGGCTCGGCGTAGGTGGCGAGTGGGCCGAGCACCGCGGTGGAGTCCGCGTACACGTACGTCAGGGTCGCGACGGCTGGTCGGCCGCACGCGGTCCGCGAACAACGACGTACATGGCTCACGAGGGTGGACGGTACCGCACCGGCGGCCGGCTGGCTAAGACCCGGGTGGCCGAGTTGGTTCGTGTCGCGCGCGAGCGCCGCCGGTTTGCCGTTGGCGTGGTCCATTTCCTGGCCTCCAAGGACTAGGCTCGTTCCTGATATGGACAGCTCCGCACCGCCACCGCCCGCACCGCAGCCGCCCACCGGTCGGCCGCACGGTCCGCGGCGCCGTGACCGGCACGGCCGCGGCCTGCGCGGCCCGCTGGCGCCGCCGCAGGTGCCGATCTCGCTCAGCCGCTCCGAGCTGTTCGACGACTACGTACGGGAGTCGGTGGAGCGCCTGGAGCGGCGCTGGCCGCAGCTGATCGACGTCGAGTTCGCGGTGGACGAGGTCCCCGAGCAGGGCCCGGGCGAGCCGGAGCTCGCGCCGGGCGGCGGGGTGCCGCTGGGCCGGGTGCTGCCCGCCCGGCAGGGCCGCAAGAGCCAGATCGTGGTCTACCGGCGGCCGGTGGAGATCCGGGCCAAGTCGCGCGACGACCGGGCGGCGCTGGTGCACGAGGTACTGATCGAGCAGGTCGCTGAGCTGCTCGGGCTCTCCCCGGACGCCATCGACCCGCGCTACGACGAGGACTGACACCGAGTCCTCGCCGTCCCCCGCCCGCCCCGGACGCGCATCAGTGGACCAGCCCGCCCGGGTCCTGGTTGGCCTGCGGCACCTGGACGTAGCTGTGGTCGTCGGTGAGCGCCTGGATGGTGAACATCGGGATGTTGTTGGTGGTCACCGTCAGCATCCTGGCCGCCACCACCGGCCCGCCGGAGAGCGTCTCCACCGTCACGCCGTAGGGGCCGTTGCCGCCGCTCGGCTCGGGAGCCGGCAGGGAGACCGTGTTGCCGGCCGGGATCTGGACGTTCTGGGTGGTCGGCGTGCCGCCGCCGGTGCTCGCCGAGGCGGTCACCCGGACGTTGGCGGCACCACCCGTCGCGGTGAGGAGCAGGGTGGACGCGCCGCCGCCGCGGACGTCGGCCACGGTGGCCCGCTGGCCGACCGGCTGGCTGCCGGCCAGCCAGGTGGAGTCCGACTTGCCGCCCGAGCCGCGGTCGATCCGCAGCCCGGCCACCACCGGGGTCGCGTTGGCCGGGTCGGTCGGGCTCAGCCGCAGTGCGGAGACCACGCCGTTGCTGCTCTGCCCGACCCGGGTGATCGTCCCGAGGTCGACGGCGTTGACCATGCCGGCCTTGACGTGGATCGACTCGTGCCCGGCGGGGACGAACCAGCCGGTCGGGCCGGAGAGCTCGATCTTCAGGTCGGCGTCGTCCTGGCCCGGGGCGAAGACGATCAGCCGGGCGTCGGAGAGGTCGGCGGGCAGGCCGGGGATCACCAGGCTGGGTGCCGGGTCCGCCGAGGCGGGCAGCCAGTCGGCGCCGGCCGAGCCGTCCGCGGCGTGCAGTGCGGCACCCACCCGGCCGCTGCGCACCAGCACCTGCACGGCCAGGTCGTCGACCTGCCCGTTGGTGACGGTGGAGAGCAGGATCCGCTGCGAGCTGCCGGGGGCGACGGTGATGCCGCTGGCGGTGTCGGAGTCGACCTCGCCCTGGTCGCCGTAGATCTTCAGGTCGACCACGGCCGAGCTGGCCTCGACGTTGGTCAGGCTGACGTAGTCGTGGCGGTTGCCGGCGGTGCTCGCGCCGGTGAACCAGAAGCTGGTGCCGTCGGGGGTGCAGGTCACCCCGGACAGGCCGGTGTTGGTCTGGTCGGTGGCGACGGTGGTCTGGGTGACCGTGAAGCCCGGGGCGAAGGCGCCGGTGGCGACCGCGCTGGTGCCGGGAGCGCTGTCGCCGGAGGCTGCCTGGACGCTGACCGGGACGCCGGGCTTGGCCAGGGTGAGCCGGGCGCTGCCGCCCGACTGGCCCGGTGCGGCCGAGGAGGAGGCGGACGGCGAGGCGGACCCGGACGGCGCGGGCGAGCCCGAGGGGGCGGGCGAGGCGGGCGGGTTCACGTCGGTCACCGTCGCGCTGCCGCCGGCGGCCGAGCCGCCGGTGCCCGGGGTGAGCGCGGTGATCGTGGTGCTCCCGGTCAGCCCCTGGATCGGCGCCGGGCAGACCGCGGCCGTCCGCTCGACCTGTGCGGCGGCCGCCGCCTGGGCGGGCCGCGCCGCCGGCGGCGCGGGTGGGCGGGCCTCGGCGACACCGAACACCAGGGCCAGCACCCCGGCGGCGGCCAGCACCGACAGGCCGTTGCGGCTGCGGCCGGGGGTGGCGGAGGTCTTCGCGGTCTTGCGGGACAGGGCGGGCTTCTTCATCGCGGGTCGGCTCCGTCGTGGTGCGGGTGACCGCCGCCGTAGGAGGCGTCGTCGGGGTGGTACGGCTGCTGCCAGGTCTGGCCGTCGACCGGGTAGCCCTGGGCGGCGTACGGGTCGTAGCCGTACTGGTCGACCGGGTAGGGCTGGGCGGCGGCGCCGTCCGGGCCGTAGCCCTGGTACGGGTCCGCCACGTACTGCGGCTGCGGCGGCGGATAGCCGGCCTCGTACGGCTGTTGGCCCGCGTACGGGTCGTAGCCGTACGGGTCGGCGTGCTGGTAGTCGGCGGGCTGCTGGTACGGGTCGTACTCCAGGGTCGCCGGGTAGGGCTCCTCGGTGGCCTGCGCGGGGACGACCGGCTCGGTGCCGTAGACCCCCGGGTCGACCTCCTCGGCGGATCCCTCCGGCTCGCCCTCGCCGCGTTCGGCCAGCCGGCGGGCCCGGCGGCTACCGGGGGCCGGGGGCTCCGCCGGGGCGGCGGCCGACGCCGCGGCGGCGACCGCCTCCTCCGGCAGGTCGTCGTCGTTGTGGTTGCGCCGGCCGGGCAGCGCGAGCACCAGCACGGTGACGGCCAGCAGCACCTGGAGGGTGATCCAGCCGGTGTGCAGCGGGCTGCCGTCGCGGGTGACCGAGAGGGTACCGCCGCCGGCTGGCAGCTGGAAGCCCTGGGCCCAGCCGTCCACGGTGACCGGGGTGAGCGCGGCACCGTTGAGGGTGGCGTGCCAGCCCGGGTCGGCCTGGTCGGCCAGCCGCAGCACCCGGCCGGCCGGGCCGGCCGGGATGGTGGTGGCGATGTCCACGGTGGCGGCCGGCACCGTGACCGGCAGACCGCCGCCCGGCGTGGTGATCACCGCGCGGACCGCCGGCTCGCCGGTGACCTGCCAGATCGCGGTGCCGTTGTCCTGGCTCATCGGGGTCAGGCCGGGCGTGGTGTCCAGCACGTTCTGGACCTTGGCGATCAGCGGGTCGTGCACCACCACGTACTGCACGCCGTAGCCGGCCAGCGCGGTGGCCTGGTCGGCGCCGGAGCCGGCCAGCAGGCTGCCGACCAGGTTGTTCAGGGCCGGGCCGGTGGTGCCGGCGTCGTCCACGGTGCCCTCGGCCTGGCCGAGGGTCAGGCCGGAGTCGCGGGCCAGCGCGAAGCTGACCGAGGTGGCGCTGGCGTCCCCGGTCAGTACCAGCGCGCGGGCCCGGTCGCTGGTGCCGGCCTCCTCGGCGATGAAGGCGGGCACCTGGCTGTCGGAGGTCCGGCGCAGCGGACCGTCGGCGCCGCTGACGGCCCACCAGAACGCGGTGCCGACCGGGGCCAGCACGGCCGCGGCGAGCAGCAGCGCGGCCACCGGCTGGCGCCAGCCGAAGGCGATGCCGGCGACCCGGGCGTTGGCGCCGTCCGCGCCGATCGCCGCGGCGGCCAGCAGCGCGACGCCGCTGAGCAGGGTGGCCGGGCCTGCCCAGGCTGCCACCGGCAGACCGCCGGAGGCGGGCGTCACGGAGGTGCCGGCCACCACGACCGAGAAGAGCAGGCAGGCCCCGGCCGCCGCCCAGGCGACCAGCACCGCGCGCCGCCGGTCGGCCCGGAGCAGCGCGGCCAGCGCGGCCAGCAGCACGCCCGCCGAGAGCCAGACCGGTGGCACGCCCGCGCCACCGGGGTTGAGCAGCAACAGGCCGGCCGGGGTGGCCCGGTGGCCGTCGAAGACCGGCAGACCGGCCTCCAGCAGCAGCCGCGACGGGTGCGTGAGCACCTGTACCGACCAGGGCGCCAGCACCAGGACCGGCGCGCCGAGGATCACCGCGACCCGGGTGCCCAGCAGCCGCAGCGCGGTGAGCCCGCTGCCGTAGGCGCCGCCGCACAGCACCGCCGCGGCCAGCGCGGCCAGCGTCAGCGGCACCGCGACCGCCCAGACCAGCGGCACGAAGGCGGTGCACGCGGTGAGCAGCAGTACGGTCGTCCAGGTGGACCGCCAGCCGGGGCGCAGGCCGCGGGCCGCGGTCTCCCGGCGGATGCCCAGGCCGGCCGAGACCGCGGCGGCCCGGGCCAGCGGCGGCAGCAGCACGGCGAGCACCGCGGTGCCGAGCCGACCCTGGGCGATCGCGCCGGTGGCGGCGGGCAGCAGCGCGTAGGTGGCACTGGCCCAGGCGCGGACCAGCCGGGAGCCGATCAGCGGACGGGAGACCAGGTAGGCGCTGACCGCGGCGAGCGGGACGGAGAGCAGCAGGAGCAGCGTGACGGTCAGGTCGGCGTGGTCGAACAGCAGCCAGGAGAGCACCGACAGCAGCCCGAGGTAGGGCGGCGCGGTGGCGGTGGTGCCGGTGCCGATCGGGTGCCAGCCGCTCGCGTACATGTCCCACAGGCCGCCGGCGCCGTCCGAGGCGGGCAGCAGGGCGCCGCCGAGCAGCGATCCGCTGCCCAGCAGGTTGCGTCCGGCGATCAGCGCGAAGAGCAGCAGCGAGACGAAGAGCACCGGCGCCGGACGCCGGGCGAGCTTCCTGAGCAGCGCGAACTGCTCGACCTCCAGCACCTCGTTGTCCTCGTCGCCCGGACCGGCCTCGACCGAGCCGTGCCGGCCGACGCCGTCGTCCCCGCCGCCGATGCCGAGCGAGCCGATCGCGGTCTCGACCGCGAGCCGGGCGGTGGCGCCGGGCGCGGGGAAGAGGCTCCGGTCGTCCAGCGCCTCGTTCGAACGGGCCCCGGCACGGCGCCTACGGGCTGCCAACAGCCTTGGCAGCCGGACGAGTTCGTGGCCGAGGCCGGCGATCTCGTCGAAGGCCTGGCGGGGATCCTTGCCGATCAGGTTGGCCAGCACCCGCAGCAGGGTGCCGAGCACCAGTCGGAGCAGGACGTAGGGGAAGACCGCCCGCTTGGAGTTGGCGAGCAGGGTGTAGACCGCGCCGGCCTTGTCGACCCGGTGCGGGTGCGCGGCTCCGCAGTCGATCGCGCGGCGCTCGCGGCTGGCGGCCTCGGCGTGCCGGAGCACGGCGTCCGGGGCGACCACCACCCGGTGGCCGGCCGCGTTGACCCGCCAGCAGAAGTCGGTGTCGTCGCGCATCAGCGGCAGCGCGCGGTCGAAGCCGCCGAGCCGTTCGAAGACGTCGCGGCGGACCAGCATGCCCGCGGTGGAGACCGAGAGCACCGGGCGGACCTGGTCGTGCTGGCCCTGGTCCTGCTCGCGGCGGTCCAGGCCGGTCCAACGCCGCCCCGAACGGGCGATCGTGACGCCGACCTCCAGCAACTGCCGGCGGTCGTACCAGCTGCGCAGCTTGGGTCCGATCACGGCGGCGGACGGGGTGCTGTCGGCGACCTGGAGCAGTCGGCGCAGCGCGTCGGTCTGCGGCTCGCAGTCGTCGTGCAGCAGCCAGAGCCACTCGACCGGCTGGGTCTGCCGCGGGCCGCCGGTGACGAGGTCGTCGGCGGAGGCGAGCGGGTCGCCGAAGTCGTCCCAGGCACCGGTGACCGGGTCGTAGCCGGAGGGGTCGAGCCGGTAGGGGAGGTCCTCGGTGCGCAGCGGCGGCGCGGCGGCGGCCGCCTCGGCGACCGCGGTGCCGAAGCCGGCCCGCCGGCCGAGCACGATCGGCCCGGTCGAGGGGAGCCAGTCGCCGAGGGTGTCCCTCAGCAGTTGCAGGGAGGCGTCGGTGCTGCCGGTGTCCACTGCCATGATCCGCTGCACCTGCCGGTCCTGGCCGAGCAGCCCGGCCAGCGCCTGCGGCAGCCAGCGGGCGCCGTCGTGGCTGACGATGACGGCGGTGACCAGGTGGCGGGGGTAGGCGGGCGGGCGGGCCCCGCCGCCGAAGGGGCTCGTGGACAGCTGGGCGGACGAGGGCTGGTCTGAGTAGCCGCTCTGGTGGCTGTAGGCAGTCATCGAGTGCGCGGACCCGGTTCCGGTGGACGGCAGGTGGCGCACCACACTAACCGTTGCGGCTGGGAGGGTTGCCCACCCGGTGGCCCCCTGGCGGACGGGAAGCGGCCACCGCGGGGCGGGGCGGCGGCACTCGGACGCGGACGGCGCACGGAAAAGCAAAAGCGCCCCGCCGTCTCGGCGAGGCGCTTGCACAACTGCGGTGGATACTGCAGAGATTCTGCAAAGAGGGGTGCGGAGCTCAGACCGCGCTCTTCTTGAGCCGGCGGCGTTCGCGCTCGGAGAGTCCGCCCCAGATTCCGAATCGCTCGTCGTTCGCGAGGGCGTACTCAAGGCATTCGGAGCGGACCTCGCAGGCCAGACAGACCTTCTTGGCCTCGCGAGTGGAGCCACCCTTCTCGGGGAAGAAGGACTCCGGATCGGTCTGGGCGCACAACGCCCTTTCCTGCCAGCCGAGTTCCTCTTCCTCCTCGCTGTCCTCACCGATCAACAGCTCAAAGAGCTCGCTCATTGGCGCGCCTCCTCTGCCCCTCTTGGCGTCCCCGTGCGTGCGGCCGTCACGGCCTGGATCGGCCTGACGACACGACTGAAATTACATGTGCGTCACTCTGGCTCAGTCAAGCCGAGCTCTGGTATTGGGTCGCGAATTCACTCCCCGGAACCAAGCCACCACAAATAGTGTACATATCCGGACACAACGGACTTTCCGCAGCTCGCGTCCGACACGGTTCGTCCAGATGTCGCACATCCCCCGTTCAGAGGGGACGTGCCCGACCCCGATCCGGTTGCCGCCAGGCGTCGCCAATCGCGGACGCACCGTTCCAGCACGGGATGAACCAGGTCATCCGACGGCCTTCCCGGCGATCTTCGCATCAAACATCAGCACGGGACTTATCACCCGATCCGGTGATTCATCCCTGATCTGCCCGGAATGTCGGAAAGGGCGAGTTGACATCGGCCGCCTTCGCCCTGTCTCCTGGAGGGCATGTCGGAGTCCCTCGCCCAGCAGAGCCGCCACGTGCTGCTCCGTCGTGCCGCGAGCGCTCTGTGTTGCCGCCTCAGCTCCTGTTGTCGCTAGGCGCGCCGGCCCTCCTCTTTCTCTCCCCCGGCTTCGGTGCGCCGCTCCAGGACCGCCGAGGCCGCCCGCGCACCCCTTCCCCGTCCGCGGATCCGGCTGATCCCTCGCCCGACCAGCCGACCCGAGGACCATCCGATGCGAAGCCCACGCCCCCGCAAGCGCAACCGCGACCGCAACAAGGTCGCCCGCCGCGCCACCGTCCGGCTGCCCGCCCCGGCCCGTCCGTGGAGCGACGGGCTGAGCGACGTGAGCATCGCCGGCGACCCGCTCGCCTTCCCGCACCTGGCCCGCACCGACCTGCCCGGCCACCCGACCACCGTGGCCGGCTACGCCCGGCTGGTCCGCGAGATCGCCGCCGACCGCGCCCGCTGGGAGCCGCTGGTCCGCTACGACGCGCTCACCCGCTGGTACGCCCGCTTGGAGACCGGCCCCGGCTACGAGGTCTGGCTGCTCAGCTGGCTGCCCGGGCAGAGCAGCGGGCTGCACGACCACGGCGCCTCGTCCGGCGTGATGACGGTGGTTCAGGGCGAGCTGGTGGAGCGCTCGTTGGTCCCGCCGCGCCACCCGGAGGTCGCCGGTGCCGCCGGTGTCGCGGCCCACGTCGAGCGGACCCGGACGTTGCGCCCGGGCGGCCGCCGGGTCTTCTCCGCCGGCTACCTGCACGAGGTGGTCAACGCCGCGCTGGAACCCGCCGTCAGCATCCACGTCTACACCCCGGGGCTGACCGAGATGAACCAGTACGGCGCACCGGTGGCCGAGCTGGAGTCCCGGTTGTCCTGAGCCCTCCCGCTCCTGACGCCCGGTCGGGCGGCCACGGCTGGCAGGATGGGCGCATGCGTATCGTGGCACTGGCCGGCGGAATCGGCGGGGCGCGCTTCCTGCGCGGCCTCAAGGACGTGGTGGCCCCCGGGGACGAGATCACCGTCATCGGCAACACCGGGGACGACATTCACCTGTTCGGGTTGAAGGTCTGCCCCGACCTGGACACCGTGATGTACACCCTCGGCGGCGGCATCCACGAGGAGCAGGGCTGGGGCCGGGCCGACGAGACCTTCGCGGTCAAGGAGGAGCTGGCCGCCTACGGGGTCGGACCGTCCTGGTTCGGCCTGGGCGACAGGGACTTCGCCACCCACATCGTGCGCACCCAGATGCTGGGCGCCGGCTACCCGCTGAGCGCGGTGACCGAGGCGCTCTGCCACCGCTGGCAGCCCGGCGTGCGGCTGCTGCCGATGAGCGACGACCGGGTGGAGACGCACGTCCGGATCACCGACGAGGCGGGCACCCGGGCGGTGCACTTCCAGGAGTACTGGGTCAAGCTGCACGCGGCCGTCGACGCGGAGGCGATCATCCCGGTCGGAGCCGACACCGCCAAGCCCGCGCCCGGCGTGCTGGAGGCGATCGCCGCGGCCGACGTGATCCTCTTCCCGCCGTCCAACCCGGTGGTGAGCATCGGCAGCATCCTGGCCGTGCCGGGCATCCGCGCGGCGGTGGCCGGAGCGGCGGCGCCGGTGGTCGGGCTCTCGCCGATCATCGGCGGCGCGCCGGTCCGCGGCATGGCGGACAAGGTGCTGACGGCGGTCGGCGTCGAGGCGAGTGCCTCGGCGGTCGCGCTGCACTACGGCGCCGAGCTGCTGGACGGCTGGCTGGTGGACGAGGCGGACGCGGACGCGGTGGGCGCGGTCGAGGCGGCCGGCATCCGCTGCCGGGCGGTCCCGCTGCTGATGAGCGACCCGGCCGCGACCGCCGCGATGGCGCGGACCGCGCTGGAGCTGGCCGAGCGGGTGCGGGCGTGAGCGCCGGGGTCGAGCTCCTGCCGGTGGCCGGGCTGCCCGAGATCGAGGCCGGCGCCGACCTGGGCGCGCTGATCGCCAAGGCCGCCGACCTCACGGACGGCGACATCCTGGTGGTCACCTCGAAGATCGTCAGCAAGGCGGAGGGCCGGCTGGTGCACGCCGCCGACCGCGAGGCGGCCATCGACGCCGAGACCGTCCGGGTGGTCGCCCGGCGCGGCGGCGCCCGGATCGTCGAGAACCGGCAGGGCCTGGTGATGGCCGCCGCCGGCGTGGACGCCTCCAACACCGCCCCCGGCACCGTGCTGCTGCTGCCGGTCGACCCGGACGGCTCGGCCCGCGCGCTGCGGGCCCGGATCCAGGAGCTGACCGGCCGCCAGGTCGCCGTGGTGATCACCGACACCTTCGGCCGCCCGTGGCGCAACGGCCTGACCGACGTGGCGATCGGCGCGGCCGGCCTCTCCGTGCTGGACGACCACCGCGGCCGGGTCGACAGCCACGGCAACGAACTGACGCTCACCGTCACCGCCACCGCGGACGAGCTCGCCGCCGCCGGCGACCTGGTCAAGGGCAAGACGACCGGGACCCCGGTGGCGGTGGTGCGCGGCCTGGCCCGGCTGGTCACCGAGGCGGACGGCGACGGCACCGGCCCGCTGATCCGCCGGGCCGCCGACGACATGTTCCGGCTCGGCACCTCCGAGGCGCTGCGCGAGGCGGTGACCCTGCGGCGGACCGTCCGCGCGTTCACCGAGGATCCGGTCGACCCGGCCGCGGTCCGGCGGGCGGTGGCCGCCGCGGTCACCGCGCCGGCTCCGCACCACACCACACCCTGGCGCTTCGTGCTGGTCGAGTCGGCGCGGGCCCGGACCGAACTGCTGGACGCGATGCTCGCCGCCTGGCGGCGCGACCTGCGCGAACTGGACGGCTGGGACGAGGCCAGGGTGGCCCGCCGCACCGCCCGCGGCGACGTGCTGCGCAACGCGCCGTACCTGGTGCTGCCCTGCCTGGTGATGGACGGCTCGCACGACTACCCGGACGCCCGGCGGGCCACCGCCGAGCGCGAGATGTTCACCGTGGCGATCGGCGCGGCGGTGCAGAACCTGCTGGTCACCCTGGCCGGTGAGGGCTACGGCTCGGCCTGGGTGTCGTCCACCATGTTCTGCCGCGACACCGTCCGCGCGACCCTTAACCTGCCCGCCGACTGGGACCCGATGGGGGCCATCGCCGTCGGCCGCCCCGCCGAGGCCCCCCGGCCCCGGCCCGACCGGCCGGCCGACCCGTTCGTGACGGTGCGCTGAGCGGGGTCCGCCGGCCGGGTGACGGCGGATCGGAGGCCCCGGTCGGCCTCACGCCGGTGCCCGCGCGCGGTAGCAGGACCACCGGGACGTCGCCGCGCACCTCGTGCGGAGGCGACGGTCACCCACCCGGAGCCGGTGCCGGCCGGTCAGCGGGAGCGGTGGTCGTTCGGGGTGAGGCGGGGGCCGTAACGCGGAGGGCGGAGGCCGGTGAGGGCGATCAGGCGGCAGACCCGGTGGCGGTGCGGGGCGTAGGGGGCGAGCAGGTCGAGCAGCTGGGCGTCGTCCGAGCGGGGGCGGCCGGCCAGCGCCCAGCCGACGATGTTCGGCAGGTGGTAGTCGCCGACCGAGACCGCGTCCGGGTCGCCGTTGCTGCGCTGCAGGCACTCCGCCGCCGTCCACTCCCCCACGCCCGGGACGGCGGTCAGCCGGGCCACCGCGGCGGCCGGGTCGAAGCCGGCCGCCTCCTCCAGTCGGGGAGCCAGCCGGGCCGCCCGGACCACGGTGGCCGAGCGCTTGGGGTCCACGCCGGCCCGGTGCCAGGCCCAGGACGGGATCATCGCCCACTTCCGGGCCGACGGCGCCACCCGCATGCCCTCGGCCGGGCCCGGCGCCGGGGTGCCGAACTCGTGCAGCAGCAGCCGCCAGGCGCGGTAGGCCTCGTCCGAGGTGACCTTCTGCTCCAGCACGGCCGGCACCAGCGACTCCAGCACCAGGCCGGTCCGGCACAGCCGCAGCCCGGGGTTGGTGCGCTGGGCCTCGCGCACCCGGCCCGGCGGCAGCGCCAGACCCGACGGGTCGTCAGTGGCGCCGAGCAGCACCGGCAGGCGGTCGAGCAGCCACTCGGCGCCCGGCCCCCAGGCCTGCGCGTGGACCTCGCCGGACCGGGCGGCGACCCGCAGCGTGACGGGGCCGGCCGGCGTGCGGGAGGCCCGCCAGACCGCGCCGTCGCCGGTGACCCGGCAGGCCGGATCGCCCGGGCCACGGCGCAGCGGGGCGAGGGTGCGGTGCAGGTCGAGCGGGTGGCCGGGGCGCCAGACCCGCTCCGCCGGGGCGTCGTTCACCCGTCCAGTCTCCACCCGCCCGGCGGAGCCCCGGACGGGACCTAGCGGCCCTGGAGGTGGGCGGCGGCGGTGCGGACGTCCGGGAGGCGGCGGTAGAGGGCCTCGCCCGGGCAGTCGGTGCTGAAGGCGTCCCGGTGGCCGGAGATCGCGGCGAAGGTGTGCGAGATGCCCTTCGGGTAGCGGCTGCGGTCGGAGGCGGAGACCAGCGCGGCCTTGCCCCGGGCGTCCTGTCCGGTCAGGCCCAGCTTCCAGGCCGCGACCCGGGCGATCCCGTCCAGCAGCCGCTGCGGCGGCGCGTCGGAGTCGTAGCTGCCGAGCGCGGCCACGCCGGCCGAGTCGCTGTTGAAGCCGAGGGTGTGCGCGCCGAGCACCGGGAGCGTGACGCCGCCGGCCCGGCCCTCGTAGACCGTGCCGCAGCGGTCGACCAGGAAGTTGTAGCCGATGTCGCGCCAGCCGTTGGCGACGACGTGGTACTGGTAGATCGACCTGATCACCTTGGGCGAGTCGGCGCAGCGGTAGTCGTTGCCGGTGTCGGTGTGGTGGACGAAGACCTCCCGGACGTCGTCGGTGTAGTCGACGCCCGGCTGGCGCAGCGTCTCGTCGGCGCCCCAGCCCGCGCGCAGCACGATCGCGGGGCGGGGCACGGCGTGCGACGAGGTCGGAGCGCGGCCGGGCAGCACCCGGTCCCGGGCCGGCCCGCCGGCCGGATCGGCTCCCGGGTCCACCAGGTCGACCCGCAGCCCGGTCGGCAGCGGCCCCCGCCCGGCGACCCGGACCTCGACACCGTCGCTGGAGCCGACCCAGAGCGGGGCGGTGGCGCCGCGTGGGTGCCGGCCGTTGGCCGGCTGGGCACCGCCCGGGTCGGCTCTGTCCTCGGGCTCGACGGCCAGCGGACGCCAGCCACTCCACCCACCGCGCCCGCCGTCCCCGTCCTCCGCCCGGTGGGTACGGACCTGGACCGTGCCGTCCCAGACCGCCGCCGGATCGTCCCAGCTCACCCCGAGCAGCGAGTACCGGGGCGTGCCGCGCGCCCGGAGCCCGAACGGCGCGAGCGCCGCGCCGCGCGCGGTCGGACCGAGCGGCGTCAGCGGCAGCGCGGTGGTCCGGGCGGCGGCCGCCCGCGGTATCCGCGGACCGGTCCCGACGGGCACCGCGGCGGCGGCGGTGGGCAGCAGGGCGACGCCGAGCAGGGAGGCGATGGAGGTGAAAGAGGCGAGAGAAATCCGCATAAATGGGAGCATGGATGTATATCACCTCGCTCGCCACCCGCCCTCGACGCCATTTCTGACGGACCATCGACAAGATCACCCGCGCCGCGGGGTACCTCCCCTCCGCTCGCCGGGAGGCCTTAGGCTGGGGTGCACCATGACTGCGCCTTTCGCTGCCGACGCCCGCACCCCTGCCGACCTGCTGCGAGCCGCCCTCGACGAGGACCCCGCACGCCCTCTGGTCACCTTCTACGACGACGCCTCCGGGGAGAGAGTCGAGCTCTCCGTCCGGACCTTCGACAACTGGGTCGCCAAGACCGCCAACCTGCTGCAGGACGAACTCAACGCCGGCCCCGAGGACCGCGCCGCGCTGCTGCTGCCGGCCCACTGGCAGACCGCCGTCTGGCTGCTGGCCTGCTGGTCGGTCGGCGTCACCGCGGTGCCGGGCGGCGTGCCGGCCGAGGCCGACCTGGTGGTCAGCGGCCCGGACGGACTGCAGGCCGCACAGGACTGCGAGGGCGAGCGGGTGGCGCTGGCGCTGCGCCCGCTCGGCGGCCGGTTCCCGCAGCGCCCGGACGGGTTCCTGGACTACGCCGCCGAGGTGCCCGGCCAGGGCGACCGCTTCGCGCCGTACTCCCCGGTGGTCCCGCAGACCGTGGCGCTGGAGACCTCGGTGGACGGGCTGCCGCTGAAGCTCTCCGGCGAGCAGACCGTGCAGCTGGCGCGCGAGGGGGCGGCCCGACTCGGGCTCTCGCGCGGCTCGCGGGTGCTCAGCACCCTCCCGTACGAGGACTGGTCCGGCCTGGAGGCCGGGCTGCTCGCGCCGCTGGCCGCGGGCGCCTCGGTGGTGCTGTGCCGCAACTCGGCCGACCTGACGGAGGATCAGTGGCAGAGCCGGATCGAGTCGGAGCGGGTGACCGTCCGGCTCGGCTGAGCCCCCGTCCCACGGGCGGCGTCCCCTCGGGGCGCCGCCCGTCGGCGTTTCCGCCCGGCGGGCCGTCAGGCGGCCGGCTCGACCGCGGAGGCCGCCGGCGCGGAGCTGCCGATCACCCGACGGGCCAGCGAGCGCGGTGAGGTGAGGAAGCCGAAGCCCCAGCTGAGGTGCATGGTGCCGAGCGCCACCGGCAGCTGCAACCGGGCCCGGACGGACAGGCCGCGCCCCTCCAGCAGCGAGCCGCCGAGGATCGCCGCCAGGTAGCCACCGGGCAGCACGAGGAACGCCGGGTGCACCGCGGCGCCCAGCACCAGCCCGAGCACGACGCCGAGCAGCGCGGCCGGCGGGGCCAGGTAGCGCAGGTTCACCGAGCCGCGGTGGTACCGGGTCACCACCCGGCGCCAGCGGCCGTAGTCCTTGTACTGCTTGGCCAGTGCCCGCACGCTCGGCCGGGGCCGGTAGGTGACCTTCAGCTGCGGGGTGAACCAGATCAGCCCGCCGTCCTGCCGGATCCGGTAGTTGAGCTCCCAGTCCTGGGCGCGGATGAACTCCTCGTTGTAGCCGCCCAGCCGGTCCAGCACCTCGCGCCGGAACACGCCGAGGTAGACGGTCTCGGCCGGCCCGGCCAGGCCGCCGGTGTGGAAGGCCGCGTTGCCGACCCCGATCTTGGAGGTCATCGCGGCGGCGACCGCCTTCTCCCACTCGGTCTCGCCCTCGGCGTGCATGATGCCGCCGACGTTGGCCGCGTCCATCTCGCCGAGCAGTCGGACCGCGGTGGCGATGTAGCCCGGGGTGAGCAGCCCGTGGCCGTCGACCCGGACCACTATCGGGTGATGGGAGGCACGGATCGCGGCGTTCAGCCCGGCAGGGGTGCGTCCGGTGGGGTTGGGCACCGTCCGGACCCGGGGGTCCTCAGCCGCCAGCTCGGCCGCGATCGCGTCGGTCCGGTCGGTGGACGGGCCGAGGGCGATCACCACCTCCATGGCCCCGGCGTAGTCCTGTTCCAGGATGCGCCGGACGGCGGTGCGCAGGTGTCGTTCCTCGTTGAGCACCGGCATGATCACGGAGACCGCCGGCAGCTCCTCAGCAGCCATGGTGTTCATCGGTGCCAACCGTACCGGTGCCCGATGGCCCGCGTCGCTGCCAGGTCCCGTCCCCGGCCGGACCTACCATCCGAAAAGTGCCCGCCCACCGCGCCGCCCCACCCGCCGCCGGCCCGACACCGCGCCGCCGCCGCTGGGCCGGCCGGCTGTCGGCAGTCCTGGCGGCCGCGGTGCTGGCCGTCTCGGGCGGTGGCTGGGGAGCACTGCACGGGGTGGGCCGGGCGCTCGGGCGGGTGGACGCGCTGGTCCCGGGACACCGGCCGGCCAGGCCGGGTCCGGTCACCTTCCTGCTGGTCGGCACCGACGACCGGGCCGGGGTTCCGGAGGAGCTGCTCAAGGAGACCCTGCACGCGGGCGGCGAGCCGTGCCACTGCACGGATGCCATGCTGCTGGTCCAGCTGCCCGCGCCGGGCGGGCGGCTGAGCGTGGTCAGCCTGCCCCGGGACTCCTACGTCGAGATCCCGGCCCACCAGGACCGGACCACCGGCCGGGCGCTCCCGGCCGGCCCGGGAAAGATCAACGCGGCGTTCGGGATGGGCGGCGCCGCGCTCACCGTGCGCACCGTCGAGCAGGCCACCGGCGTGCACGTCGACCACTACCTGCAGATGGACTTCCTCGGCTTCGTCGCCGCGGTGGACGCGGTCGGCGGGGTCACGGTGTGCAGCGACAAGCCGCTCCGGGACGAGTACAGCGGGCTCGACCTGCCGGCCGGGACCAGCCGGCTGGACGGGGTTGGCGCGCTGAAGTACGCCCGGGCCCGGCACCTGGACACCGACTCCGACCTGAGCCGGATGCGCCGTCAGCAGCGCCTGCTGGCCGAGCTGCTGCACCGGGCACTCGGCGACCGGTCGCTGGCCGACCCGGCCCGGCTGGTCGCCCTCGGGGAGTCCGTGCTGGCCTCGGTCACCGTGGACCGGCAGCTCTCCGACCCGGAGCTGCTGGCGCTGGCCACCCGGCTGCGCGGGCTCTCGGCGGGCGACGCCGACTTCGCGACCGTCCCGCTGGCCGAACTGGACCACCAGGTGCCGGGCTGGGGCTCCACCGTGCGGTGGGACCGGGCCGGGGCCGCCGCGCTCTTCGACGCGCTGCGCGCGGGACGGCCGATCGGCTCGGCGGCGGGCAGCCCGGCGCCGCCGACCGCCGGCCCCTCGAGCGGGGGCGTGTCGCCGGCGCTGGTCCGGGTGCAGGTGCTGAACGCCTCCGGGGTGGCCGGGCTGGGTGGCCGAGTGGACGCCAGGCTGCGCGGGGCGGGGTTCGCCACCAGCGGGCTGGCCGCCAACGCGGTGACGGCCCAGGAGCACACCGAGATCCACTACGACCCGCACTGGGACGAGTCGGCGAGGACACTGGCCGCCACGCTGCCGCAGGCCAGGCTGGTCAAGGTGCCGGGGCAGGGCCCGACCCTGCAGGTGCTGATCGGCACGGACTACCGCGGACCGGGGGCCGAGCCGTCCACGGCCCGGCCCGGCCACCCCGGACGACCGGGCCCGTCGCCGGCCCCGAGTCCCACCGCCTCGGCGCAGCCGACCGCCGGCGCCGCTTCCCCGGCCGGCAAGCCGGCGACGGTGAGCACCGGCGCGGAGCTCGACTGCCCGTGAGTACGGCAGCGGGCCGCCACCGCCGTGGGATTCGGCGGTGGCGGCCCGGGTGATCGGCCGTACGGTGGCTCAGCCGGTCGCGATGGCGGCCAGCACGTTCATCCGGCCGGCCCGGAAGGCCGGCAGCAGCGCGGCCAGCAGGCCGACCAGCGCCGCGCCGATCAGCACCGCCACGATCGTGCCGTACGGGATGGCCAGCACGTCCAGCCCCTGGGTCCGCAGCACCCGCTGCGAGGTGACGCCCCAGGCCAGCCCCAGCCCGGTGCCGAGGACCGCGCCGAAGACCGCGATCACCACCGACTCCAGCCGAACCATCCGGCGCAGCTGACGACGCGACAGGCCGATCGCCCGCAGCAGCCCGATCTCCCGGGTGCGCTCCACCACCGACAGCGCCAGGGTGTTCACCACACCGAGGATCGCCACCACGATGGCCAGTCCGAGCAGGCCGTAGACGATGTTGAGCAGGCCGTCCACGCTGCTCTCGATCAGCTTCTTGTAGCCGGCCTGGTCCTTGACCATCAGTTGCGGGTAGGCGGCCAGCGACTGCTGCAGCGAGTCCAGGCTCTTGGCGACGTCCGCGCCGGGCGCCGCCTTGCCGAGCAGGAGCTGCGGCAGCGGCTGGTCGGCGGCCGGGACGGCCTGGTTCACCGTGGCGAGGCTGGTGAAGAAGGAGTGGTCGGAGTACTGGTTGCCCTCGGTGGTGATCAGCTCCACCGGCAGGCTCTGGGTGTGGCCCTTGCCGTAGTCGATGGTCAGCTTGTCGCCGATCGCGATGTGGTGCTTCTCGGCGTAGGTCTGGTCCACCGAGATGCCGCCGGAGAAGGCGGCCGCGGGCGAGCCGGCGGTGACCGGGAGGTGGATGTCGTCCGCGAAGGTCGGGTCGGCCGCGGCCACCGAGGCCTCGGTGGTCTGGCCGTCCGGCGCGGTGATGTCCGCCGGGAGCGACTTCTGCTCGGTGATGTGGGCCAGGCCCGGGGCGCTGCGGGCGGCCTGGACCATGGCCGGCGAGAGCCCGCCCTGCTGCGAGCTGACCACGTAGTC
The DNA here is from genome assembly GCF_055559155.1 of Kitasatospora sp. NPDC024654. Taxonomy (NCBI): domain Bacteria; kingdom Bacillati; phylum Actinomycetota; class Actinomycetes; order Kitasatosporales; family Streptomycetaceae; genus Kitasatospora; species Kitasatospora sp. NPDC024654. The sequence continues at coordinate 200,992 of NZ_JBVHLF010000003.1, read as the reverse complement.
CGCGCCGACCGAGGTGTCGAGCTGCGAGGTGAAGGAGCTGACCATCGAGGAGGTGACCACCGAGGCGCCGGTCACCAGAGCCAGTCCGATCATCAGCGCGGCGGCGGTGGCACCGGTGCGGCGCGGGTTGCGCATCGCGTTGCGCTGGGCGAGCTTGCCGGACGGGCCGAACAGCGCCGGCAGCCCCGCGCCGAGCACCCGGATCACGCCGGTGGCCAGCAGCGGGCCGAGCACCACGAAGCCGACCAGGGTGAGCACCACGCCGAGGCCCAGGTACTCGCCGCCGGTGGCGGCCCGCTTGGCGCTGGCGGCCAGCCCCAGCGTGCCACCGCCGAGCGCGGTCAGCCCCAGGCCGATCCCGGCCCGGACCAGGTTGGCCCGGGCCTCGCTCGGGGTGCCGTGGTCGCGCAGCGCGGCCATCGGCGAGATCTTCCCGGCCCGGCGGGCCGGGATCCAGGCGGCCAGCAGCGTCACGACGATGCCGATCGCATAGGCCGCCACCGGAACGTTCCAGCCGATCACCAGGGCGCCCTGGAGGTTCATCCCGACGGCCTTCATCAACGTGATCATCAGCTCGGCCAGGCCGAGGCCGGCCAGCAGGCCGAAGGTCGAGCCGAGCACGCCCAGGATCAGTGCCTCGGCCAGCACCGACTGGTTGACCTGCCGGCGGCTGCCGCCGATCGCCCGCAGCAGCCCGATCTCCCGGGTCCGCTGGGCGACCAGCATGGAGAAGGTGTTGATGATCAGGAAGCCGCCGACCAGCAGCGAGATCCCGGCGAAGCCGAGCATCGCGTACTTCATGAAGTCGAGGAAGCCGACGTTCTTGTCGCCGGCGGCCTGCTGCTCCGCGGCGGTCTGGACGTCGTAACCGCCACCGACCGCCGCGCCGATCTCGCTCTTGAGCTGGTCGTCGCTGCGGCTACCGTCACCGTAGGCGTTCACCGAGGTGAAGGCGGTGGCGCCGAGCAGGTCCTGCTGGGCGGTCGGGACGTCCATGAAGGCCATCGCGGCACCGGGGTTGGTGGTGGTGAAGGTGGCGATGCCGGTGACGGTGAAGGTGTAGTCGCCGGTGGTGGTGATCACGCGCAGCGGGCTGCCCAGGCCGAGCTTGGCCTTCTTGGCGGTGTCCGCGTCGAGCAGGATCTGGCCGGGACCGTGCGGCGCCTGACCCGAGGTGATCTTCAGCGGGCTGCGCGGGTCGTCGTCCCAGGCGCCGGTCATCGTGGGCGCGCCGGAGGTCGGGCCGACCGCCTTGTTGGTGGCCGGGTTGACCAGGGTGGCGTTCTGCACCAGCACCGAGCCCAGCGCGGTCCTCACCCCGGGCTGGGCGGCGACCGTGGCGACCACGGACGGGGCGAGCGTGGGCACCTTGCCGCCCTGGTCCACCGAGGCGTCGAGCTTGCCGGTCTTCGGTTGGACCGAGACGTCCGAGGCGGTCGAGGCGAAGAGCTTGTTGAAGGTGCTGGTGGCGGTGTTGGAGAAGACCAGGGTGCCGGAGACGAAGGCGACCGACAGCACGACGGCGATCAGCGAGAGCGCCATCCGGCCCTTGTGGGCGAAGAAGCTCCGCAGTGAGGTTTTGAGCAGCATGGTGTCCGGGCCCCGTCTCAGCTGGTGCGCTTGCCGTCGAAACGGCGCATGCGTTCGAGGACGGAGTCGGCGGTCGGGGCGTGCATCTCGTCCACGATCACGCCGTCGGCCAGGAAGAGCACGCGGTCCGCGTAGCTCGCCGCGACCGGGTCGTGGGTGACCATCACGATGGTCTGGGCCAGCTCGTCCACCGAGCGGCGCAGGAAGGTCAGCACCTCCGCGCCGGAGCGGGAGTCGAGGTTGCCGGTCGGCTCGTCCCCGAAGATGATCTCCGGTCGGGCGGCCAGCGCCCGGGCCACCGCGACGCGCTGCTGCTGACCGCCGGAGAGCTGGGTCGGCCGGTGCTTCAGCCGCTCGCCGAGGCCGACCGTCTCCACCACCTGGTCCAGCCAGGCCTGGTCCGGCTTGCGGCCGGCTATGTCCATCGGGAGGGTGATGTTCTCCAGCGCGTTCAGCGTGGGGAGCAGGTTGAAGGCCTGGAAGATGAAGCCGATCTTGTCCCGGCGCAGCCGGGTGAGCTGCTTGTCCTTGAGGCCGGTGATCTCGGTGTCGCCGATCCAGATCCGGCCCGCGCTGACCGTGTCCAGCCCGGCCAGGCAGTGCATCAGGGTCGACTTGCCGGAGCCCGACGGGCCCATGATCGCGGTGAACCGGCCACGGTGGATGTCGACGTCGACCGCGTCCAGCGCCGTGACCCGGGTCTCCCCGGTGCCGTATGCCTTGGTCAACTGGCGCGCGGAGGCGGCGGTGGCGGACGGACCGCCGGGGTTCTCGGATGTCTGCACGGCTGCAGCTGCCGTCGTCACTGGTCTCTCCTACTGGCTCTGAGGTCCCCCGCCCCAGACCTGCGGTGAGACAAGGCCGAGCGGATACCCCAACGCTAGGCGCGCCCTCCCGGCCGATCGTCATCCGCCGGGAGGAACCGGCATGACGACAGTTGTACGGGTCGGCGGAGCCCTCCCCCTAGGGGTCTCCTCCCGGGGTATCAGGGTCGACCGGTCCCCGGGTGTCGGCGGCGGCCGGCACGGGGCGGGGGCGCCGGTTCCCGAGGTCAGGGGCGGCCCGCCGGAACCGGCGCGGCGCGCTGTTCGAGCGCCCCCGCGAAGGCGTCCACCACCGGCCCGAGCAGCAGCTCGGTGGCCGGCTCGACCACCGGGCGGCCGTCCTCGCGCGGCGAGATGTCCCGGTCCAGCACGAACCAGCCCTGGGTGACGTGGGCCGCGCCCATCGAGGTGAGCACCGGGCGCAGCGCGTAGTCCACCGCCAGCACGTGTGCGGGCGAGCCGCCGGTGGCCAGCGGCAGCACGGCCTTGCCGGCCAGCGCATGCTGCGGCAGCACGTCCAGCAGGGCCTTCAGCAGGCCGGAGTAGGCCGCCTTGTAGACGGGGGTACCGATCACCACCCCGTCGGCCGCGGCGACCAGCTCCAGCGCGTGGGCTATCCCGGGGTGGCCGGTGTCGCCCGCCAGCAGCGGGCCGGCCGGCAGGGTGCGGGCCTCCAGGGCGAGCACCTGGTGGCCGTGCGCGGTGAGCCGGGCGCCGACGTGGCGCAGCAGCCGGGTGGTGCGGGAGGTAGGGGCCGGGGAGCCGGAGACGGCGAGCACGACGGGCATGGGGTCACCTCGGGGCAGGGCAGGACAGGGCGGCACGGGGCGCGCGGTGGCGCGGGTGGGAAGGGGTGTGCGGCGTGCGCGGCGGGTAGTCAGCCGAGACAGAGCGCGCCACAGACCCGCCGCAGGTCGACGTGGAGCCGACGGGTGAGGGTCTGCCACTGGTCCATGGCGCTCATGCAAGCACGCTTGCTTTCCGAGCCTGGCAAGGAATCGTGCCGGTCGGTGAAGATACGCCGGAACCTTCACGTCGCCGCACCAACTCTGCTACAAGGCGCCGGGCGGCCCGCCGGGGAGGCGTCCGGATTGCGCCGTTCGGGCATCCTCGACGACATGAACGCATGGCAGCAGGGAAGTAACGGCGGTCCGGACGGCGGCGGTGCCGAGCCGGCGCTCCCCCCGTCACTCGACCCGCGCGGCTCCCGGGCGCGGGGGCGGACCGGGTCGCGCCGGCCACGGCGGCGGAAGGTCGTGGTGGGCGTGCTGGTCCTGGTCGGCGCGGTGCTGGCCACCGCCGGCGGCACCTACGCCTGGGCGGACAGCAAGCTGAACCAGCAGAACGTGCTGGTCGACTACCCGGGCCGACCGGCCGCGGGCAAGGGCACCAACTGGCTGATCGTCGGCTCGGACAGCCGGGACGGCCTGACCGACGCCCAGAAGCAGGAGATGCACACCGGCACGGACAGCGGCAAGCGCAGCGACTCGATGATGATCCTGCACATCGGCGACCACGGAAACACGCTGATGAGCATCCCGCGCGACTCCTGGGTGCCGATCCCGACCCACCTGGACACCGCGGGCAGCGGCCGGACCATCCCGGCCACCACCTCCAAGATCAATGCGGCCTTCGACAACGGCGGCGGCCAGCTGCTGGTGCGGACCGTGGAGACCAACACCGGCATCCACATCGACCACTACGCCGAGGTCGGCTTCGCCGGGTTCGTGGGTATCGTCAACGCGGTCGGCGGGGTCCACATGTGCATCCCGCAGAACATCCAGGACCAGGACTCCGGGCTGAACCTCAAGGCCGGCTGCCAGACCCTGAACGGCACCCAGTCGCTCGCCTTCGTCCGGCAGCGCCACCAGATGGCCGACCAGGACCTCGGCCGGATGCGCAACCAGCAGAGGTTCCTCTCCGCGCTGGCCCACCAGGCCGCCACCCCGGCCACCCTGCTCAACCCGTTCACCCTCTACCCGCTGATCGGCTCCGGCCTGGACACCCTGATCGTGGACAGGAACACGGGCCTGACCGACCTCGCCTCGCTCTTCGAGGCGATGCGCACGGTCAGCGGTGACGGGGGAGGCAAGAGCATCACCATCCCGATCGGCAACGCCGACTACCGCACCCCGACCGGCGAGTCGGCGGTGAAGTGGGACCCGGTGAAGTCCAAGCAGGTCTTCCAGGAGATCGAGAACGACCAGCCGGTGACCGTGGGTTGAGCCACCGGCTGGACCGCGGTGGGCCGGTGGCACTGGTGACCTGGCGGTCGGCCGCGGACGGTACGGAGTCCGTCCGCGGCTGACCGGGCGTGGCCGAGGCCGGGCTTACTGGAAGACCACGCCCTCGTTGCTCGGCTGGAGGGAGCCGACCGTCAGGCCCGCGCTGGAGACGTCGAACTGGGTCACCGGCTGGCCGTCGGTGCCGAGGACGTTCGCGGTCAGCTGGGTGGTCTCGTTCGGCGGGGTGACCACGGCGCCGGCCAGGACGTGGCAGGTGGCGTCGGACTTGTCGCAGCCGGACCACTTCAGGCCGGAGAACGCGGTGGTGTTCGGCTTCAGGGTGATCAGGCTCGGCGCACCCGGGTAGGCGACCCGGTTGGTCGGCAGGTTGACCTGGCTGTTGTCGGCGAGCAGGCCGCCGTAGCCGAGGTAGCCGTCCACGGTGCAGGTGCGGGTGGAGGTGTTGGTGAGCATGACCATCGCCGAGCCCGCGCTCTGGATCTGGACGTCGGCCTTCAGGTCGCCGGTGTGGCAGCGGTTGGAGGCGGCGGCCGCGGTCGAGCCGGCGGCGGGGGTGCTCTTGCCGGCCGGAACGGTCTTGGTGGAGCCGGTGCCCGTGCTGCCCGCGCTGCCGGTGCCGGTCGCCGCGCCACCGGCCGTGCCGCTGCCGCCCGCCGCCGCGCTGGCGGCCGCGGTCGGCGCCGCCGACACGGCCGCGCCGGAGCCCGAGCCGTCGTCGTTGCAGGCGGCCACGCCGAGGGCGAGGGCCAGCGTGGTCAGGGTGACGGCGGCACCGCGGGTCAGCGTGGTCGGGTTCATGGCGTCTTCTCTCCGGTGGTGTTTACGGGGTCCTTACGGACTGACACCCCTCATCACGCCACCGCCGTCCCACCGAGTTGCGCTGTGCCCGTACCGACCCGGTAACCACTGTCACAACCGGGTCACCGGCCGGGGCCGGCCGACAGCGAACGGCCGCCCGCCCCCGAGGGGGACGGACGGCCGTGCCGCCGAAGTACCGCGACGGACGCGCCCTACGGCAGGTTGCGCGCCATCACGATGCGCTGCACCTGGTTGGTGCCCTCGTAGATCTGGGTGATCTTCGCGTCGCGCATCATGCGCTCCAGCGGGTAGTCCCGGGTGTAGCCGTAGCCGCCGAGCAGCTGCACCGCGTCGGTGGTGATCTCCATCGCCGCGTCCGAGGCGAAGCACTTGGCGGCGGCGCCGAAGAAGGTCAGGTCGCTGTCGGTGCGCTCGGACTTGGCGGCGGCGGCGTAGGTGAGCTGGCGGGCGGCCTCCAGCTTCATCGCCATGTCGGCGAGCATGAACTGGATGCCCTGGAAGTCACCGATCGGCTTGCCGAACTGCTTGCGCTCCCGGACGTAGCCCTTGGCGTAGTCCAGCGCGCCCTGGGCGATGCCGAGCGCCTGGGCGGCGATGGTGACCCGGGTGTGGTCCAGGGTCTTCATCGCGGTGGCGAAGCCGGTGCCCTCGGCGCCGATCATGCGGTCGGCCGGGATCCGGACGTTGTCCAGGTAGACCTCGCGGGTCGGCGAGCCCTTGATGCCGAGCTTCTTCTCCGGCGCGCCGAAGGAGACGCCCTCGTCGCCCTTCTCGACCACGAAGGCCGAGATGCCCTTGGAGCGCTGCTCGGGGTCGGTCACCGCCATCACGGTGTAGAACTCGGAGACGCCGGCGTTGGTGATCCACCGCTTGACGCCGTTGAGCACGTAGAAGTCACCGTCGCGCACCGCGCGGGTCTTCATCCCCGCGGCGTCCGAACCGGCGTCCGGCTCGGAGAGGCAGTACGAGAACATGCCCTCGCCGCGGGCCAGCGCACCCAGGTACTTCTGCTTCAGCTCCTCCGAACCGGAGAGCTGCACCGGCAGCGAGCCGAGCTTGTTGACCGCGGGGATCAGCGAGGAGGAGGCGCAGACCCGGGCGACCTCCTCGATCACCAGCACGGTGGCCAGCGCGTCGGCACCGGCGCCGCCGTACTCCTCGGGGATGTGCACGGCGTGCAGCTCGTTGGCCTCGAGGGCGTCCCGGGCCTCCTGCGGGAACCGGCCCTGCTCGTCGACCTCGGCCGCGAAGGGGGCGATCTTGGCCTCGGCGAGGTCCCGCACGGTCTGCCGGAGGAACTCGTGCTCCTCCGAGAGACGGAAGAGATCGAAGTCGGCACTGCTCGCCATGGTCTGCCCCTCTGGGTGACGTTAACTACCGTTAAGTAGATCCTAATTCTAGGCCCGTACCCTGCCTACCCCCCACGTGACCTCCGCGACATGGGTGAAACACCCGGTGAACAGCGGGGACGCCGACGACGTACTCCCTCGTTCGGACCAGCGGATACCATCGGTGGCTGCGAGCCCGACCCGCCGCCAACCGCAAAGCCAACCCGCAAAGGGGAGACCCGTGGCCCTCCGCATCTCGGTGATCGGTACCGGCTACCTCGGTGCCACGCACGCCGCCTGCCTGGCGGAGCTGGGCTTCGAGGTGCTGGGCCTGGACATCGACCGCGAGAAGCTGGCCGCGCTGGCCGCCGGCCGGGTTCCGATGTACGAGCCCGGCCTGTCCGAGCTGCTGCTCAAGCACGTCGCGGGGCACCCCGGCTCGACCGGCCGGCTGCGCTTCACGGACTCCCCGCGGGAGGTCGCGGACTTCGCCGACGTCCACTTCGTCTGCACCAACACGCCGCAGAAGAAGGGCGAGTTCGCCGCCGACATGTCCTATGTCGAGGCGGCCATGGACGCGCTGGCACCGCACCTGACCCGTCCGGTCCTGGTGGTCGGCAAGTCCACCGTCCCGGTCGGCAGCGCGGGCCGGCTGGCCGAGCGGCTGACCGCACTGGCCCCGGCCGGCGAGGGCGTCGAGCTGGCCTGGAACCCGGAGTTCCTGCGCGAGGGCTTCGCGGTCGGCGACACCCTGCACCCCGACCGGATCGTGGTCGGCGTGCGCGAGGGCGGCCGGGCCGAGGAACTGCTGCGCGAGGTCTACGCCACGCCGATCGCCGAGGGCGTGCCGTTCGTGGTCACCGACTACCCGACCGCCGAGCTGGTGAAGGCCGCCGCCAACTCCTTCCTGGCCACCAAGATCTCCTTCATCAACGCGATGGCCGAGGTCTGCGAGAGCGCCGGCGCGGACGTCGTGCAGCTCAGCGAGGCGCTCTCGTACGACGACCGGATCGGCGGCCGGTTCCTCAACGCCGGGCTCGGCTTCGGCGGCGGCTGCCTGCCCAAGGACATCCGGGCGTTCATGGCCCGGGCCGGCGAGCTGGGCGCCGACCAGGCGCTGACCTTCCTGCGCGAGGTGGACTCGATCAACATGCGGCGCCGCTCCCGGATGGTCGAGCTGGCCCGTGAGCAGTGCGGCGGCTTCCTCGGCCGCCAGGTCGCGGTGCTCGGCGCCGCCTTCAAGCCGGACTCGGACGACATCCGGGACTCGCCCGCGCTCAACGTGGCCGCGCAGATCCAGCTGCAGGGCGCCCAGGTCACCGTCTACGACCCCAAGGCCATGGACAACGCCCGGAAGATGTTCCCGAGCCTCTCCTACGCGGACTCCGCCGCCGAGGCCGCCCGGGGCGCGCACGTCGTGCTGCACCTGACCGAGTGGCAGGAGTTCCGCGAGCTGGACCCGGCGGCGCTGGGCTCGGTGGTGGCCGAGCGCCGGCTGCTGGACGGGCGCAACGTGCTGGACGGCGCCCGCTGGCGGGCGGCCGGCTGGACCTACCGGGCGATGGGCCGGCCCAGCTGAGCCGTCCGGAATGGGCGCCCGGCCGCGACCGTTGCACCAGCCATGACGACGCCTGAGGAGAACGGCCACCGGGACCGCGCCGCCGCCCGGGAGATCTTGACCGCGACCGGCGACACCTGGGCCGTGGTGGGCCTGTCCGGCAACACCCGCCGGGCCGCCTACGGGGTGGCCGAGGTGCTGCAGCGCTTCGGCAAACGGATCGTGCCGGTGCACCCGAAGGCGGAGACCGTGCTCGGCGAGCCGGGGTACGCCACCCTGGCCGACATCCCGTTCGACGTCGACGTGGTCGACGTCTTCGTCAACAGCACGCTGGCCGGGGCGGTGGCCGACCAGGCGGTGGCGGTGGGCGCCAAGGCGGTCTGGTTCCAGCTCGGCGTGCTCGACGAGGCGGCCTACCGGCGGACCACGGCCGCCGGACTGCGGATGGTGATGGACCGCTGCCCGGCGATCGAGATCCCGCTGCTCTGAACGTCAGCCGTCCAGCTGCTCCAGGGTGGCGATGGACGGCCGGCGGGTTCGCCGCAGCCGCGCCGCGACCTGCTCGGCGTCGTGCAGCACCCGGACGGCGTTGCCCCAGGTCAGCTTGGACAGGTCGGCCTCCGACCAGCCACGGCGCAACAGCTCGGCGATCAGGTTGGGGTAGCCGGAGACATCGGCCAGGTCCGCCGGGACGAACGCGGTGCCGTCGTAGTCCCCGCCGATGCCCAGGTGGTCGATGCCGGCCACCTCGCGCATGTGGTCCAGGTGGTCGGCGACGGTGGCCGCAGTGGCGATCGGCCGCGGGTGCTCCTCCTCGAAGGCGCGGTGCACCTTCATCGCCTCGGGCGTGTGCTCCAGCTCGTGCATCCCGTGCGCCCGCATGTTGGCGTCGGCCAGCGCCGTCCACTCCACCGCCGCGGGCAGGATGAACTTGGGCACGAAGGTGGCCATCGCGATCCCGCCGTTGTCCGGCAGCTGGGCCAGCACGTCGTCCGGGATGTTGCGCGGGTGGTCGCAGACGGCGCGGGCGGAGGAGTGCGAGAAGATCACCGGCGCCTCGCTCACCCGCAGCGCGTCCCGCATCGTGCTGGCGGCGACGTGCGAGAGGTCGACCAGCATGCCGAGCCGGTTCATCTCCCGGACGACCTCCTCGCCGAACCGGGTCAGCCCGCCGGCGGCCGGCTGGTCGGTGGCGGAGTCGGCCCAGGGCACGTTGTCGTTGTGGGTGAGCGTCATGTACCGCACGCCCAGCTGGTGGAGGGCGCGCAGGGTGGCCAGCGAGCAGTCGATGCTGTGCCCGCCCTCGGCACCCATCAGCGAGGCGATCCGGCCGGCTGCCCGGGCCTCGGCCATGTCCTCGGCGGTGAAAGCGAGTTGGAGCCGGTCGGGGAAGCGGTCGACCAACGCCCGGACGAAGTCGATCTGTTCGAGCGTGGCACTGACCGCGTGGTCGCCGGCGAGGCTGGAGCGGACGTAGACGGACCAGAACTGCGCACCGACCCCGCCGGCGGTCAGCCGGTCGAGGTCGGTGTGCAGCCGCTCGCGCTGGTCGGTGGCCAGGTCGACGGCGTCCAGGTCGTAGCCGACCTGCGAACGCATGGCCCAGGGCAGGTCGTTGTGGCCGTCCACGACGGGAGCGTCGGCGAGCACGGCACGGGCGCGGGAGAGCAGATCCTCGGTCATGCCCCCATCCTGCGCCACGGACCTACTGGTTGAAGCCGAACGCCGCCGAACCGGCCACCTTCGCCCGCAGCTTGCGGCCCTTCTCGGTGGCCTGGGTGTTCAGCTCGGCCTGGAACTCGGTCATCCGCTCGGTGAGCTCGGGGTCGAAGGCGGCCAGCATCCGGACCGCCAGCAGGCCCGCGTTGCGCGCGCCGGCCACCGAGACGGTGGCCACCGGCACCCCGGCCGGCATCTGCACGATCGACAGCAGGCTGTCCATGCCGTCCAGGTAGCGCAGCGGCACCGGGACGCCGATCACCGGCAGCGGCGTCACCGAGGCCAGCATGCCGGGCAGGTGGGCCGCACCGCCCGCGCCCGCGATGATCGCCCTGAGCCCGCGCCGGTGCGCGTTCTCGCCGTACGCGACCATCTCGCGCGGCATCCGGTGCGCGGAGACCACGTCGACCTCGTACGGCACCTCGAACTCGTCCAGAGCCTGGGCGGCGGCCTCCATCACCGGCCAGTCGGAGTCCGAGCCCATGACGATGCCGACGACGGGGGACGTCCCCAGGGTGCTGGTCATTCGGTGATGGTTCCTCTCAGGTAGGCCGCCGCGTGACGGGCCCGCTCGCGCACGTCGTCGAGGTCGTCCCCGAAGACGGTGACGTGGCCGACCTTGCGGCCGGGCTTCACGTCCTTGCCGTACATGTGGATCCGCAGGCCCGGGTCGCGGGCCATGCAGTGCAGGAAGGCGTGGTACATGTCCGGGTACTCGCCGCCGAGCACGTTGACCATCACGGTCCACGGCGCGCGCGGGCGCGGGTCGCCCAACGGCAGGTCGAGGACCGCCCGCAGGTGGTTCTCGAACTGCGAGGTGACCGCACCGTCGATCGACCAGTGGCCGGAGTTGTGCGGGCGCATGGCCAGCTCGTTGACCAGGATCCGGCCGTCCCGGGTCTGGAACAGCTCGACCGCCAGGTGGCCGGTGATGTCCAGCTCGCCGGCGATCCGCAGCGCGAGCGCCTGGGCCTCGCCGGCCAGCGCCGGGTCGAGGCCGGGAGCCGGGGCGATCACCTCGGCGCAGACGCCGTCCTCCTGGACGCTCTCCACCACCGGGTAGGCGACCGCCTGACCGCTGGGCGAGCGCACCACGTTCGCGGCCAGCTCGCGGACGAAGTCGACCTTCTCCTCGGCCAGCACGGGGACGCCCGCCAGGAACGGCGCGGCGGCCTCCTGCTCGTCGCGGACCACCCAGACGCCCTTGCCGTCGTAGCCGCCCCGGACGGTCTTCAGGACGACCGGGTACCCGGTGCCCTCCTCGGCGAAGGCGGTGACGTCGGCCGGGTCGGCGACGATCCGGTGCCGTGGCAGGGGCGCCCCGATGCTGTCCAGCCCGGCCCGCATCACGCCCTTGTCCTGGGCGTTGACCAGCGCCTCCGGGTTGGGCCGGACGGCGACGCCGTCGGCCTGCAACGCGTGCAGGTGCTCGGTGGGGACGTGCTCGTGGTCGAAGGTGACCACGTCACACCCGGTCGCGAAGCGGCGCAGGGTGTCCAGGTCGCGGTAGTCGCCGAGCACGGTGTCGGCCACCACCTGCGCGGCGGAGTCCTGCGGGGTGTCCGCCAGGAGTCGGAACCGCACCCCGAGCGGGATGCCCGCCTGGTGCGTCATACGGGCCAGCTGCCCGCCGCCGATCATGCCCAGCACTGGAAATTTTGCGCTGCCCGGGAGAGTCACGCTGCCAGGATATCCGGGCCGGTCGGGGCGGGTGCACGGGCCGTCGCGCGCGGTCCGCGAGCGGCCGCGGAAGCCCGTGACCGCCGGAAGCGGTTTCCGGAGCCGGTAGCCTGGTTGGCCGGACCTGCTACTGCGCCATTCGGACCAACGGCGGGGACGAGGGGGTGACGCGGGATCTCGACCGCGTCCGAACAGCCACGTCCTCGGTGACCACAGGAGACCTCCGCCCATGTCGACGTCCAACACGCACCGTCGCCCTTCCCTGCTCCAGCGGCTGCGCGGCGTCTCCGGCGAGGTCGCCAAGTTCGGGATAGTCGGCCTGCTCGGCATCGTGGTGAACTTCGGCGTCTCCAACGTGGTGCTGCACCTCACCCACTGGGCGCCGGTGCGCTGCTCGGTGATCGGCACCGTGGTCGCCATCGCGGTCAACTACCTGGGCTACCGCTACTGGGTCTACCGGGACAGCGACGCGGCCTCGCGCCGCCGCGAGATCACCCTGTTCCTGATCTTCAGCGGCATCGGCATGCTGATCGAGAACGGCACGGTCTGGTTCACCACCTACCCGCTGCACCTGACCGGCGGGCTGGCCTACAACGTCTCCAAGGCCGTCGGCACCGGCCTGGGCACGATCTTCCGGTTCTTCTCGTACCGCACCTGGGTGTTCAAGGCGCTGCCCGAGCTGACCGACGAGCAGCCGGCCGACGCGGTGGTCGCGCAGGCCGAGCGGATCCTGGCCGACGAGCGGCAGCCCCGCAGCTACGCCAAGTAGCCGCCTAGCGGGGGGTCTGCTCCGACTCCGGCTCGGCCTCGGCCCGGGCCAGGAAGAGCGCGAAGACCGGCGGACGCAGCGAGAGCAGTTCCAGCCGCCCGCCGTCCGCCTCGGCCAGGTCACGGGCCACCGCGAGCCCGATGCCGGTGGAGTTACGGCCGCTGACCGTCCGCTCGAAGACCCGGTTGCCCAGTTCGGGCGGCACCCCCGCGCCCTCGTCCTGCACCTCGGTCACCACCGAGCTGCCGGACGGGCGCACCCGGATGGTCACCGTGCCCGCGCCGTGCATCAGCGAGTTCTCGATCAGGGTGGCCAGCACCTGGGAGACCGTGCCCGGGGTGCCCATCGCGATGACCCCGGTCAGCCCCTCGATCACCAGCCGGCGCCCGGCCCCGCGCAGCGGCGCGCTCCACTCCTCGCGCTGCTGCCGGAGCACCTCGTCCAGCGCGAAGCCGGCCGCGGTCGGCCCGTGCGCGTCGCGCTGGTTGGTGAGCAGCCGCTGCACCACGTCGGTGAGCCGCTCGACCTGCTGGAGCGCGATGGTGGCCTCCTCCCGCACGGTGTCCGGCTGGTGCGCCAGCGCGGTGATCTCCTCCAGCCGCATGGAGAGCGCGGTGAGCGGGGTGCGCAGCTGGTGCGAGGCGTCGGCGGCGAGCCGGCGCTCGGCGGTGAGCATCCGGGCGATCCGCTCGGCGCTGGCGTCCAGCACCTCGGCCACCCGGTCCAGCTCGATCACCCCGTAACGGCGGTCGCGCGGGCGCGGGTCGCCGGAGCCGAGCCGCTCGGCGGTCTCGGCCAGGTCGGTGAGCGGGCGGACCAGCCGGCGGGCCTGCCAGACCGCCAGCGCCACCGCCGCCTGCACCGCGAGCAGCGCCACCAGTCCGAGCACCAGCAGCATCCGGCCGATCTCGCGGTCCACGTCCGCGCGGGACTGCTCGACCGTCACCGTCTCACCGCTGGCGCCGGTCTCACTGGCGGTCAGCGGCGAGCTGCCGGTCGGACGGTCACCAACCGTGATCAGCGGCTGGCCGGGGATCCGGATCACGGCGAAGGAGCCGTCGGTGACCTGGCTGCTCATCCGGTCGCCGGTGACCGGCTCGCCCGCCGCCAGCCGGTTCTCCACCAACCCGAGGATCCGCACCGCCGAGGCGTCCACCCGGTCCTGCGCGGAGTTGACGATGGTCTGCTTCTCGACCAGCGCCAACGGCACGCAGAACACCACCACGACCACCAGGACCACGCCGAGCAGCGAGTTGATCATCCGGCGCTTCACGGAACGTGCTCCAACGGGTCGGATCTTCGAGAGCGGTGATCGGGACTCAGTTCTTCTCGAACCGGAATCCGACACCGCGGACGGTGGCGATGTAGCGCGGGTTGGTCGCGTCGTCGCCGAGCTTCTTGCGCAGCCAGGAGATGTGCATGTCGAGGGTCTTGGTCGAGGTCCACCAGGTGGTGTCCCAGACCTGGCGCATGATGTCCTCCCGGGTGACCACCCGGCCGGCGTCCCGCACCAGCACCCGCAGCAGCTCGAACTCCTTGGCGGAGAGGGTGAGCTCCTCCTCGCCGACCCAGGCGCGGTGGGACTCGATGTCGATCCGCACGCCGTGCGCCCCGGTGGAGAGCGAGTCCACGTTGCCGCGCCGCAGCAGGGCCCGGACCCGGGCCAGCAGCTCGGCCAGCCGGAACGGCTTGGTCACGTAGTCGTCGGCGCCGGCGTCCAGGCCGACCACGGTGTCCACCTCGTCCGCCCGGGCGGTGAGCACCAGCACCGGGCAGCTCTTGCCGTCGGCGCGCAGCCGGCGGCACACCTCCAGGCCGTCCATCTGGGGCAGGCCGAGGTCGAGGACGACCAGGTCGACCTCCTCCTCCAGCCCGGCTTCCAGGGCGGACGGGCCGTCCTCGCGGACGAGCACCTCGTAGCCCTCGCGTCGCAGGGCGCGGGCCAGCGGTTCCGAGATTGCCGGGTCGTCCTCGGCGAGCAGCACACAGGTCATAGGGGCGATGGTAGTCGGCCCGGGGCCTGTCGATCAGTCCTCCACCACCACCCGACGGCGACGGCCCCGGAGCGGCCGCACTGCATCGGACGGCCCAATCGGACGGTCGGTCGGTTCTGTGAGGTAGTTCACAACGAGTAATCGCCGGTGAAGATCAGGTAACTCCCGATCATCCGGTCGGCTCCCCCACCGCGGCGAAGATTCTCCAGTTGGACCTTGACTTCGAAGGAGTTAACGCTGACTTACCATGGATTTACGATCGTTAGCCAGCCTACCTTTACGGTTCTGTTACTACTTTGGCGTTCTTTGTCCTCCGATGTCCCGGAAAACCCGGACGTACAGTAGTCACGTCCCCATGTCATGTACCTCGGGTCGTCTCTGCCCGAGCAGCGTGCAGGGCCAACCTCGGTTGTCCGGGCACCGTCGTCCCCCACCTCGTTGGCGGCGGTGTCCCGGCGCATTCAGGCAAGGAACCACTACAGATGGCGTCAACCACCACCCTGGATTCCGGCGTGCAGCCGGCTCCGCCTGGCGGCAAGACCTTCTTCGGGCACCCCCGAGGACTCGCCACACTCTTCATGACCGAGACGTGGGAGCGCTTCAGCTTCTACGGCATGCGGGCCCTGCTGGTGCTCTACCTGGTCGCCCCGGCGGCCAAGGGCGGACTGGCCTTCAACACGGCCACCGGTCTGGCCATCTACAGCGTGTACAACGCCATGGTCTACCTGCTGGCACTGCCCGGCGGCTGGATCAGCGACCGCCTCTGGGGCGCTCGCAAGACCGTCGGCGTCGGTGGCGGCATCATCATGGTCGGCCACTTCCTGCTGGCGGTGCCGAACAAGGGCGCCTTCTTCGCCGGCCTCGGCTGCATCGCCATCGGTTCCGGCCTGCTGAAGGCCAACATCTCGACGATGGTCGGCCACCTCTACCCGGACCGGAACGACCCCCGCCGCGACGGTGGCTTCACCATCTTCTACATGGGGATCAACCTCGGTGCCTTCCTCGCGCCGCTGGTGATCGGCACCGTCGGGCAGAGCGTCAACTGGCACCTGGGCTTCGCGCTGGCCGGCATCGGCATGGCGATCGGCCTGACCCAGTACCTGCTCGGCTCGCGCCACCTCAGCAAGGAGAGCGACGTCGTCCGCGCTCCGCTGACCACCGCCGACCGCACCTCGCTGCTGCGCAAGGTCGCGCTCTGGCTGGGCATCGCCGTGGTCTGCTACGGCGGCGTCGGCCTGGCCGGAGTCTTCACCATCAACTGGGTGCTCACCCCGCTGTCACTGGCCGGCATCGCGCTGCCGATCCTGGTCTTCGCCCGGATCAAGCGCGACCCCGAGCTGACCAAGGACGAGAACAACAAGGTCTCCGGCTACGTCTGGTTCTTCGTCGCGGCCGCCGCGTTCTGGATGATCTACGACCAGTCCGGCTCCACGCTGACCGTCTTCGCCAGCAACAACACCGCGAGCAAGTTGTTCGGCTTCAACTTCCCGTCCAGCTGGTTCCAGTCACTGAACCCGCTGTTCATCATGGCGCTGGCCCCGGTCGTGGCCTGGCTCTGGGTCCGACTGGCCAAGATCGGCAAGAACCCGCCCACCACCAGCAAGTTCGTCTACGGCCTGTACGGCATCGGCCTCTCCTTCGCCGTGATGATGCTGGCGATGCTGGCCGCCTCCGGTGGCGTCAAGGTCTCCCCGCTCTGGCTGACCATGGTCTACCTGGTCCAGACCATCGCCGAGCTGAGCCTGTCGCCGGTCGGCCTGTCCGTCACCACCAAGCTGGCGCCGAAGAAGTACGCCAGCCAGATGATGGGCATCTGGTTCCTCGCCGTCACCGCCGGTGACTGCGTGGCGAGCCTGCTCCAGCAGTTCCTGGGCAACGCGTTCCTCAGCACCCCGTCCTTCGCCATCCAGGGCATCGCCGTCGCCCTGGCCGGCTTCGCGATCTGGATGGGTCGCAAGCGGATCGGTGAGCTGCTGGGCGACGTGCACTGACGCACGGCGCACCACGCGGCGAAGGGCCGGTACCCCCGCGGGGGTACCGGCCCTTCGCCGCGTCGCTACACCTCGCGGACGCCGGCCCGCCAGACGGCGGCGGTCAGCGGGACGCCCGGGCGGTAGGCCAGGTGGACCGGCGAGGGGGCGTCGAGGAGGAGCAGGTCGGCGCGGGCGCCGGGGGCGATGTGGCCGACGTCGGTGCGGCGCAGCGCCCGGGCGCCGCCGGCGGTGGCGGCGTGCACGGCCTCGTCCGGGGTCATCCCCATCTCGCGGACCGCCACCGCGATGCAGAAGGCCATCGAGCTGGTGAAGCTGGAGCCCGGGTTGCAGTCGGTGGAGAGTGCGAGGGTGGCGCCCGCGGCGAGCAGCCGGCGCGCGTCCGGGTAGGGGGCGCGGGTGGAGAACTCCGCGCCGGGCAGCAGGGTGGCGACCGTCTCGCCCTCCGCCAGCGCCGAGACGTCCGCGTCGGTCAGGTGGGTGCAGTGGTCGGCCGAGGCGGCGCCCAGCTCGACCGCGAGCTGCACGCCCGGGCCGTACGAGAGCTGGTTGGCGTGCACCCGGGGGATCAGGCCGCGCTTGACGCCCGCGGTGAGCACGGCCCGCGCCTGGTCGCCGTCGAAGGCGCCGGTCTCGCAGAAGACGTCGACCCAGCGGGCGTGCGGGGCGCAGGCGTCCAGCATCTCGCCGGTCACCAGGTCGACGTAGCCGGCCGGGTCGTCGGCGTACTCGGGGGCCACCACGTGGGCGCCCAGGTAGGTGGTCTCCGCGGTGTGCGCGGCGGCGATCCGCAGCGCCCGGGCCTCGTCGGCGACGGTCAGGCCGTAGCCGGACTTGCACTCGATGGTGGTGGTGCCCTGGCGCAGCGCCTCACCGACGAACCGGGCCAGATTGGCGTCCAGCTCGGCGTCGCTGGCGGCCCGGGTCGCGGCGACCGTGGTCCGGATCCCGCCTGCGGTGTAGGCCTGGCCGGACATCCGGGCGTTGAACTCGGCGGTGCGGTCGCCGGCGAAGACCAGGTGGGCGTGCGAGTCGACGAAGCCCGGGAGCAGCGCCCGGCCCTCGGCGTCGATCCGCTGGTCGGCGGCCGGCGCGTCGGCCGCGTCACCGGTCCAGGTCACCACCGAGCCGTCGATCACGACGGCGGCCCGCTCGACCGTCCCGAGCAGGCCGGGGCGCGACGGGTCGTTGGTGACCAGGGTGCCGATGTTGGTGATCAGGGTGCTGCTCATGGGGCCCTCTCGGCGGCGTGGCGGTCAGGGGAACGGCGGTCGGCGAAGGGCGTCAGCGAAGCAGCACGCCGATCGAGTCGCGCAGCGCGGCCGGGACGTCGGCGACCAGCTGGTGCCGCCCGTCCCGCACGATCGGCCGGCCGCCGACCACCACGTGCCGCACGTCGGCCGCGCTCGCCGCGAAGACCGCGGTCTCCGCGCCCAGTCGCGGAGCCGGCCCGGCGGTGCGCACCGAGTCCAGCGCGATCACCGTGAAGTCGGCCAGCGCGCCGGCCTCGATCCGACCGGCCTCCGGCCAGCCCAGCGAGGCGTGGCCGTCCTCGGTGCCGGCCCGCAGCAGCGCGTTGGCCGTCCAGTGGCCGCGGGTGCGGGTGCGCAGCCGCTCGTCCAGCTCCAGCGCGCGGGCCTCCTCGAACGGGTCGATCACCGCGTGGCTGTCGCTGCCCAGGGTGATCGGGCAGCCGGCGCTGGCCAACCGGCGGGCCGGGCCGATGCCGTCGGCCAGGTCGCGCTCGGTGGTCGGGCACATGCAGATGACAGTCGAGGAGTCGGTGAGGAGCTTGACGTCCTCGTCGCTCAGGTGGGTGGCGTGCACCGCGGAGGTGCGCGGTCCGAGCACGCCGTGGTCGGCGAGCAGCCGGGTCGGGGTGACCCCGTGCGCGGTCAGGCAGGCGTCGTTCTCCGCGGTCTGCTCGGAGAGGTGGACGTGCAGCGGGGCCTGCCGCATCGCCGCCCAGTGCGCGACGGTGGAGAGCTGCTCGGCCGGGACGGCGCGCACCGAGTGGATCGCCGCGCCGATCCGGGCGTGCGGGCGCGGACGCAGCGCGCTCGCCCGTTCGGCCCAGGCGTGCGCGTCGCCGTCGCCGAACCGGAGCTGGGGCTTGGTCAGCTCGGCACCGAAGCCGGACGAGAGGTAGCAGGTGTCCAGCAGGGTGATCCGGATCCCGGCCCGGGCGGCGGCCTCGATCAGCACCTCGCCCATCGCGTTGGGATCGTCGTACCGGCCGCCGCCGGGGGCGTGGTGCAGGTAGTGGAACTCCCCCACCGCGGTGATCCCGGCCAGCGCCATCTCGGCGTAGACCGCGGTGGCCAGCGCCAGGTAGCTGTCCGGGTCCAGCGCGCCGGCGAACCGGTACATGGTGTCCCGCCAGGTCCAGAAGGTGCCCGAGCCGACCTGGGCGGTGCCGCGCAGCGCCCGGTGGAAGGCGTGCGAGTGCGCGTTCGCCTGGCCGGGGACGAGCAGGCCGTCCAGCCGGACGGCCTGCGGCGGGCAGGGGCCGCTGTCCGGGGTGACCTTGGCGATCGTCCCGTCCGCGGCCACCTCGACCAGCACCTCGGCCTCCACCACCGGGCCGTTGACGTGCGGCAGCCAGGCGAGTTCCGCCCAGTACACCGGGGTCACTGACATGCCAGGTCCTCCAGGACGTCCGCGAGTGCCGCCACTCCCGCGAGGCAGTCGGCCTCCTCGGCGTGTTCGGCCGGGGAGTGCGAGACGCCGCTCGGGTTTCGTACGAACAGCATGGCGGTCGGGACCGCCGATGCCAGGATCCCGGCGTCGTGTCCGGCGCCGGTCGGCAGCACCGGGACGCCGCCCAGGGTGCGGGCCAGCCGGTCCCGCAGCGGCCCGTCGAAGTCCACCACCGGGGTGTAGGACTCGCGGGTCAGCTCGACCTTGACGCCGTCGCGCTCGCCGCGCTCGTCGGCCGCCTGCCGGATCTGCTCGACCACCGCGTCCAGGGTGGCCTCGTCGGCCGCCCGGGAGTCCAGCCAGCCGCGCACCAGCGAGGCGATCGCGTTGGTGCCGTTGGGCTCGACGGCGACCCTGCCGAAGGTGGCCAGCGCGCCGGCCAGCCGGGCCTTCTTGCGGGCCGCCAGCACGGTGGTGGCGAAGGTGAGCATCGGGTCGCGGCGGTCGTCGATCCGGGTGGTGCCCGCGTGGTTGGCCTCGCCGTGGAAGTCGAAGCGCCAGCGGCCGTGCGGCCAGATGGCGCTGGCCACGCCGACCGGCTGGTCCTCGGTCAGCCAGCGGCCCTGCTCGACGTGCAGCTCCACGAAGGCGCCGATCCGGGCCAGCCGCTCGGGGTCGGCGCCGATCGCCGCCGGGTCGTGGCCGGCCCGTTCCATGGCGTCCGGCAGCCGGACGCCGTCGGCGTCGCGCAGCTCGTGGGCCTGGTCCGGGGTCAGCAGGCCGGTGGCGAGCCGGGATCCGACGCAGGCGACGCCGAACCGGGCGCCCTCCTCGTCGCCGAAGTTGACCACGGCGAGCGGCCGGTCGAGCCGCGCACCCCTGCGACGCAGCTCGTCCACCGCCGCGAAGGAGGAGACCACGCCGAGCGGACCGTCGTACGCGCCGCCGTCCGGCACCGAGTCCAGGTGCGAGCCGGTGACGATCGCGCCGTCGCCGGCGGGATCACCGAGCCAGGCCCACTGGTTGCCGTTGCGGTCCAGCTCGTAGGCCAGCCCGCGGGCCCGGGCCTGCTCCTCGAACCAGGCCCGGCACTCGGCGTCGGCGGCGTTCCAGGCGTGCCGGCGGTAGCCGCCGGACGCGGCGGAGCGGCCCACCGGGAGCAGCTCCGCCCACATCCGGCGGTACGAGGTGGGGTCCAGGGTCACAGCTCACCCATCGGGACGCGGACCCCGCGCTCGTCCGCGACCTCGACCGCGCGGTCGTAGCCGGCGTCCACGTGCCGGATCACGCCCATGCCCGGGTCGTTGGTGAGCACCCGGCGGATCTTCTCGCCGGCCAGCGGGGTGCCGTCGGCCACCGTGACCTGGCCGGCGTGGATCGAGCGGCCGATCCCGACGCCGCCGCCGTGGTGGATGGAGACCCAGGAGGCGCCGGAGGCGACGTTGACCATGGCGTTGAGCAGCGGCCAGTCGGCGATCGCGTCCGAGCCGTCCAGCATCGCCTCGGTCTCCCGGTAGGGCGAGGCGACCGATCCGCAGTCCAGGTGGTCGCGGCCGATCACGATCGGCGCGGAGAGCTCGCCGCTGGCGACCATGTCGTTGAAGCGCTCGCCGGCCTTGTCGCGCTCGCCGTAGCCGAGCCAGCAGATCCGCGCCGGCAGGCCCTGGAAGTGCACCTTCTCCTGGGCCATCTTGATCCAGCGGTGCAGCGACTCGTTCTCCGGGAAGAGGTCGAGCACGGCCTGGTCGGTCTTCTGGATGTCCCGGGCGTCGCCGGAGAGCGCGGCCCAGCGGAACGGGCCCTTGCCCTCGCAGAACAGCGGGCGGATGTACGCCGGGACGAACCCGGGGAACTCGAACGCCCGCTTGTAGCCGGCGAGTTGGGCCTCGCCGCGGATCGAGTTGCCGTAGTCGAAGACCTCGGCGCCCTTGTCCTGGAAGCCGACCATGGCCTCCACGTGCTTGGCCATCGACTCGCGCGAGCGCTGGGTGAACTCGGCCGGCTTGCTCGCCGCGTAGTCCGCCATGTCGTCGAAGTCGACGCCGATCGGCAGGTAGCTCAGCGGGTCGTGGGCGCTGGTCTGGTCGGTGACGATGTCGATCGGCGCGTCCGTCGCGAGCAGCTGCGGGAACAGCTCCGCGGCGTTGCCGAGCAGGCCGATGGAGAGCGGCTGCTTGCGGTCGCGGGCGGTGGTGGCCAGGTCGAGCGCGTGGGCCAGGTCGTTGGCCTCGACGTCCAGGTAGCGGTGTTCGATCCGCCGGGAGATCCGGGACGGGTCGCAGTCGATGCAGATCGCCACGCCGCCGTTCATGGTGACGGCCAGCGGCTGGGCGCCGCCCATCCCGCCGAGGCCGGCGGTGAGCGTGATGGTGCCGGCCAGGCTGCCGCCGAACTTCTTGGCGGCGACGGCGGCGAAGGTCTCGTAGGTGCCCTGGAGGATGCCCTGGGTGCCGATGTAGATCCACGAACCGGCGGTCATCTGGCCGTACATGGTGAGGCCGAGGCTCTCCAGCCGGCGGAACTCCTCCCAGTTGGCCCAGTCACCGACCAGGTTGGAGTTGGCGATCAGCACCCGCGGCGCCCACTCGTGGGTCTGCATCACGCCGACCGGGCGGCCGGACTGGACCAGCATGGTCTCGTCCTGCTTCAGGGTCCGCAGGGTGCGCACCATGGCGTCGTACGAGCGCCAGTCACGGGCGGCCTTGCCGGTGCCGCCGTAGACGACCAGCTTGGACGGGTGCTCGGCGACCTCGGGGTCGAGGTTGTTCATGAGCATCCGCAGGGCGGCCTCCTGCTGCCAGCCCTGGGCGCTGAGGTTGGTCCCACGGGCCGCGCGCACCTCGCGCGGGCCGCTCGTCTGCTGCACCATGCTTCCGGCCTCCTTGCGGATAGATTCATTCACAATCGGTCGGCCTGAATATATCCAAACAAACGGCCGCCGACCAGACCCCTCCTCCCACCATCTGAACAGTCCGGGCACCGGCCCGCCAGGGCGCGCGGGCACGCCTCAGGCCGCGCTGTCGCCGTCCCAGTCGATGCCGTTCTCGGCCAGCCACGCGCGGTCCCGCTCGGCCGTCTCGGCCGGATCCGCCGGGGTCATCGGCAGCGACGTCGGGCGCGGGATCTCCTGCACCGGGCCCAACCCGTAGCGCTCGGCCGGCCCCGCGGCCGGCCGGGGATCCACGATGCCGATGTGCACGGCGCTCTCGTCGCCCGGGTCCAGCACGGTGAGCCCGGGTTGCCCACCGCCCAGCGCGACCCGCCGGCCGCAGCTGGGACAGGCCCACTCCTCGGCCCCGGAGGAGAGTCTGCCGACCGGTCTCATTTCGTGGATCACGCGCATCGCGGACACCCCCGTTCACCTCTCCGAAGGATGCCCGCCACCGCGGGTCCGTACCCCTACTCCAGGAACAGTCCGCGGGCCGCGGCGGACTGTTCAATGGCCTCCAACCTGGCCTCCGCGTCAGGGAGTTCGTCACACATGCTCTGCAGCAGCACCCGACCCAGCACCATCGGCGCGCAGGCCGTGTCGAAGACCAGGCCGGTGCCCACCTCGGCCGGCAGCATCAGGTCGGAGAGCTTGGCGACCGGCGCGAAGGCGCTGTCGGCGACGGTGACCACGGTCAGCCCGCAGTCCCGGGCCACCGCCAGGGCGTCCATCAGCTCGCGCGGGTAGCGCGGCAGCGCGAAGCAGAGCAGCGCGCTCGCGCCGGCCGCCGCGGCCTGCTCGATCCGGTCGGCGAGCAGGCTGCCGCCCTCGTTCAGCAGCCGGATGTCCGGGTGCACCTTGGCGGCGAAGTAGGCGAAGCCGCCGGCCTGCGCCGAGGCGGCCCGCAGGCCGAGCACCGGCAGCGGTCGGGAGGCGGCCAGCAGCCGGGCCACCCGGACGATCGGCTCGGGGTCGGCCAGCAGCTCGGCCAGCCGCCGCAGGTGGGCGATCTCGGCCAGCACCGCCTGCTGGTGCTCGTTGCGCACCGCCTCGTCCGCGCTCTCCGGTGCGGCCGGCTCGCCGCCGCCCAGCTCGCGCAGCCGCCTGCGCAGCGCCGGGTAGCCGTCGTAGCCGAGCGCCACCGCGAACCGGGTGACGGACGGCTGACTGACCCCGGCCAGCTCGGCCACCTCGACACTGGACAGGAAGGGCGCCTCGGCGGCGTGCCGGACCAGTGCGTGGGCGATCCGACGCTGGGTCGGGGTCAGCCGCTGCTTGTCGAACAGGTCCAGCAGACGGGCGGACGGGCCCAGGGACGGCTCGGCGGTCTCGGACATCGGCGGTCCCTTCGAGGAGGTGCGGACCATGCTGGTCGGCTCGACTGTGCAGCAGCGGCCCCGAGCAGGCAATAACGTCTCGCCCGCCGGGACGCCGGAACCCGTCCGGGGGCTCCCTCCGGGTCCCTCCGGGGAGACCCTGATTTCCCCCTGAGAGGGCTGCCTCCGGCTGGACCGCGGGGCCCGCCGGGGCTCAGGCTGTCCACCATGGAAACCCGTTCCGGTGACAGCCCGTCAGAACTGAGGCGCGATCTCGAGGCCGCCCTGCACACCCGCAAGGAGCTCGGCGCCGAGTACGAGTCGGAGCTGGTCGACTCCTTCCTCGCCCGGATCGACGCCCGGCTGGACGCCCGGGTGGAGCAGCGGGTCGGCGAGCGGCTGGCCTCGTACGGCCCGGCGCCGTACGGTCCCGCGCCGTACGAGACCGACCGGCCCCGCCGCGAGCGCCGCCGCTGGGGCGGCAACACGATGGTGCCGATCTCGCTGGTGATGGCGGTCCCGCTGACCGGCATCGCCACCACCAGCGGTCTGGCCGGGACGCTGCTGTGCTGGGCGGGGATCGTCGGGGTTAACTTCGCCGCCGCGCTCGGCCAGCGCCGCGACCACCGGGAGGAGGAGCGGCGCTCGCGGATCGGGCGGAGCGAGTGGGCCTGAGGCCCGCTCACCCGCGCCCGAACGGCGACTAGGCCAGCGGGCCGGTGACCGCCTCGACGGCGCGCACCAGCGCGCCCGAGGCGACCAGCGCCTCGGCCGCCGCCAGGTCCGGGGCGAGGAACCGGTCCCGGCCGGCACCGCCGACCCCGGCCTCCCGGGCCACCGCGACCGCGGCGGCGGTGGCCGGCGCCAGCGGGCTGCCCTCGCCGCCGGTGTGCGCCTGCTCGCGGATCTCCAGCGCGCGGGCCGCGGCGGTCAGCTCGACGGCCAGGATCCGGCCCAGGTTGTCGATCGCCTGACGCAGCTTGCGGGCGGCTGACCAGCCCATCGAGACGTGGTCCTCCTGCATCGCCGAGGACGGGATCGAGTCCACCGAGGCCGGCACGGCGAGCCGCTTGTTCTCGCTGACCAGGGCCGCCTGGGTGTACTGGGCGATCATCAGACCGGAGTCCACGCCCGGGTCGTCGGCCAGGAAGGCCGGCAGGCCGTGCGAGCGGGCCTTGTCGAGCAGCCGGTCGGTGCGGCGCTCGGCGATCGAGCCGAGGTCGGCCGTGGCGACGGCGAGGAAGTCCAGCACGTAGGCGACCGGCGCGCCGTGGAAGTTGCCGTTGGACTCCACCCGGCCGTCCGGCAGCACCACCGGGTTGTCGACCGAGGCGGCCAGCTCGCGGTCGGCCACCAGCCGGGCGTGCGCCAGGGTGTCCCGGCCCGCACCGGCCACCTGGGGGGCGCAGCGGATCGAGTAGGCGTCCTGGACCCGCGGGGCGTCGTCCTGGTGGTGCCCGGTCAGGCCGGAACCGCCCAGCACGGCCAGCATGTTGGCGGCGCTCAGCGCCTGGCCCGGGTGCGGACGGATCGGGCCGTGCAGCTCGGGGGCGAGCACCTTGTCGGTGCCGAGCAGCGCCTCCAGCGACATCGCGGCGGTGATGTCGGCGGTGGTGAACAGCCGGGCCAGGTCGGCGCAGGCCATCACCAGCATGCCGAGCATGCCGTCGGTGCCGTTGATCAGGGCCAGGCCCTCCTTCTCCAGCAGCTCGACCGGGGTGATGCCGGCCTCGGCGAGCAGCTCGCCGGCCGGGCGCTCGACGCCGTCCGGGCCGTACGCGACTCCCTCGCCCATCAGCACCAGCGCGCAGTGCGAGAGCGGCGCGAGGTCGCCGGAGCAGCCGAGCGAGCCGTACTCGCGGACCACCGGGGTGATGCCGGCGTTGAGCAGCGCCGCCATGGTCTCGGCGACCAACGGGCGGACCCCGGTGCGGCCGGAGGCCAGGGTCTTCATGCGCAGGAACATCAGCGCGCGGGTGACCTCGCGCTCGACGGCCGGGCCCATGCCGGCCGCGTGCGAGCGGACCAGCGAGCGCTGCAGCTGGGCGCGCAGCTCGGGGCTGATGTGCCGGACGGCGAGCGCGCCGAACCCGGTGGAGACGCCGTAGACCGGCCGCGGCTCGGCGGCCAGGGCGTCGATCCGGGCGCGGGAGGCGGCCATTTCGGCCAGCGAGTCGGGGCCGATCTCGACCCGGGCGTTGCCCCGCGCGACGGCGAGCACGTCCTCGGCACTGACGTCGGCCTTGCCGACCTGGACGAGGGGCGCGTCGGGGGCCACAGCACTGTGCATATCCATATGCACTATCAGATCAGCTGAATGGAGATATGACAACCAGAGGATCGCACGATGCTCTGTGCCCCATCCTGGAGGGAGAACGGCAGCGGCGGAAGGCGGACGGCATGGCACGGGCGACGGCACGGCGACGGGTGGTACGGCTGCACGGGACCGAGCGGGGGCTGCGGCCGGACGCGCTGGCCGCCGAGGAGCCGCTGGAGATCCGGATCGGCGGCGAGCCACTGACCGTCACCATGCGCACCCCGGGTCAGGACTTCGACCTGGTGGCAGGCTTCCTGGTGGGCGAGGGCCTGCTGCACGACGTCGAGCAGCTGGCCGCCCTGCGCTACTGCGCCGGCACCAACCCGGACGGGGCGAACGGCTCCGGCGCGAACAGCTCCGGCGCGAACAGCTACAACATCGTGGACGCGACGCTGCGCGGCGACCGTCCGCTGCCGCTCTCCGCCCACCGCAACCTGCTCACCACCAGCGCCTGCGGGCTCTGCGGCCGGGACACCGTGGACGCGGTGCGCACCCACGTCCGCTGGAAGCCCGCCGACGACCCGCTGACCGTCCGTCCCGACCTGCTCTACGCGCTGCCGGACCGGCTGCGGGCCGCCCAGCGCACCTTCGAGAGCACCGGCGGCCTGCACGCGGCCGGCCTGTTCGGGCCGGACGGCGAGCTGCTCTGCGCCCGCGAGGACGTCGGCCGGCACAACGCGGTAGACAAGGTGGTCGGCTGGGCACTGCGCGAGGGCCGGCTGCCGCTCACCGGCCACCTGTTGCTGGTCAGCGGCCGGGCCTCGTTCGAGCTGACCCAGAAGGCCGCGCTGGCCGGGCTGCCGCTGCTCGCCGCGGTCTCCGCGCCCTCCTCGCTCGCGGTGGACCTGGCCGAGGAGCTGGGGCTCACCCTGGTCGGCTTCCTGCGCGGGGAGCGCGCCAACGTCTACACCCGGCCGGACCGGATCGGCTGAGACCGCCGTCAGCTCGGCGGCGGCGAGGCCGGACCGGACAGCGCCACCGCGACCAGGGTGCGCAGGGCCGGCGCGATCTGACCGAGCGGCAGCGTGGAGTCGTCCGCGAACAGCTCCAACAGCCAGCCGCCGGCCGGATTGGCACCACCCGCCGCGACCATCCCCCGGTAGCCGCCGACCACCAGGACCGCCTCCTCGGCCGGGTCGTTGCCCGGCGTGCCGGTGCGTAGCGCGAAGCTACCGCCGCGCACCGCGCGCCGGGTCAGCGGGTAGTGGCGCAGGTCGAAGACGGCGTCCGGGGC
This sequence comes from Kitasatospora sp. NPDC024654, assembly GCF_055559155.1. Taxonomy (NCBI): domain Bacteria; kingdom Bacillati; phylum Actinomycetota; class Actinomycetes; order Kitasatosporales; family Streptomycetaceae; genus Kitasatospora; species Kitasatospora sp. NPDC024654. Next base: position 174,038 of record NZ_JBVHLF010000003.1, on the reverse strand, counting down.
CTCGATCCGGGCCCGCTGGCCCTCCGCCCGGCGGGCCGCACCCGGTGACACCGCGTTCTCGCCGTAGGCGGACGGACCCTTGGTCATCCGGTAGACGGCGTGCTGCGTGGTGCGCATCAGCTGCGAGCCGGGCGGCACGTAGGAGACCCACCAGGCCACCGCGTCCAGCAGCCGGGCCGCGGTCTCCGCGACGGTGGTCAGCCGGCCCAGGGTGTCGGCGGGGTGGCTGAGCCGGAGGGTGCCCTCCTGCTGGTCCAGCGCGCCGAGCACGCCGGTCAGCAGTTGCCCCGGGTCGGCGCTGTGCGCGGCGCCGCGGATCCGCCGGCGGTCGCCGTGCGGGCCGCGACCGCCGCCCGGGCCGGGCCGGCCCCGGCCGTCCGCGCGGTGCCGTGGGTCGGCGGCGTCGGCGAGCAGCACGGTCGGATCGGGCTCCAGGCCCGGGCCGTGGCTGCGGCCGGCCACCACCGGGTGGGCCGACCGGGCCGCCTTGGCCCGGTACTGCGCCGCGTCGGCCAGCCGGAACAGCCGGGCGGGGGTGGAGACCGGGCCGATCGAGTCGCCGGTCGAGGCGATCCCGCAGGCCACCCCCTCCCCGTCGGCCAGCTGCAGCGCGCGGGCGCACAGCTCCTCGGCCACCGCGACCACCTGGTCGGCCTTCTGGCCCTCCGCCAGCAGGCAGAACTCGTCGCCACCGAGCCGCGCGGCCAGCGAGCCGGGCAGCCTGGCGCCGGCCATCGAGAGCTGGTTGGCGAACCGTTCCAGCAGCCGGTCGCCCATCTCGTGGCCGTGCTGGTCGTTGATTCGCTTGAGCCCGTTGACGTCGCAGACCACCAGGGTGACCACGGTGTTGTCGCGGTTGTGGGCGGCCAGCGCGGCCTCCAGCCGGGCGTCCACCGCGCGCCGGTTGGCCAGCCCGGTCAGCGGGTCGGTGTAGGCCAGCCGGCGCAGGTCGGCGAGCCGCTCGGTCTGCGCGAGCCCGGCCGAGATCTGCGCCGCCAGCAGGGTGGCGTACTGGGCGTCCGACTCGGTGAAGACCGGCAGCCCCTCGCCGCGGGCCAGGTAGAGCTCGCCCCAGGCCTGGCCGTGCAGCACGATCGGGGCGACCAGGCAGCAGGACCGCCCGCGCCGGCGCAGACCGGCGGCGCGCTGCTGACAGAACGCGCCCGCGCCCGGATGCGCGTGGACGGCGTGCGGCACCAGGTCATCGGCGGTCTGCACCCAGGCGCGCGGCAGCCGGCCGGTGCTCCAGTGCTCCTCCAGATAGGTGACGATCTCCGGGAAGTCGGCCACCGGGTAGGACTCGTCCTCCGGGATCTCCTCCTCCCCGGCGGCCAGCTCCCCGTGGTTGACCAGGACCCGCAGCCGGCCGGACTCCCGGTCCCAGACCGAGATCGCCGCCATGGTGGCCTCCAGCGCCTCGGTGGCCCGGCCGGCGGCGGACCGGACCGCCTCCAGGGCGCTCTGCGCGCCGGCCATGTCCTGGGCCAGCTCGACCACGGCCTGCAACCGGTGGTCCAGGCCGACGGCCGTCACCTGGTCCGGCCCGGCGGCACTGCCCTCACCCGGGGCCGCCGGGCCCGGGGCCGGTTCTGGGTGTCCGAGTTCCGCCATCACCTGCGCACCGCCCACGCTCGCCCCTACCGTCCTGCCGCAGCACCGTTCCGGCAACGGTCACCGTTCCGGCCCAGGCACCAGCGTAGGGGTGTTTGCTGAGGATATGCCCGGTTTATGGAGAACGGTGGGGCTTGGGCCGACCGGGTGAGCGGCGGGCGGCGATCCGGCGCTCAGCCGCGCGCCGGCCGCCGTCAGCCGTGCGGCCCCCTGGTCCGGCGGGCCAGCAGCCACGGCTCGACCAGCCCGAGCCCGCGCACCGGCCGGCGCCACATCGGGTGCAACTGGAAGCGCGGCCCGCCGGCCGCCTCGACCTCCCCGGCCCGCTGCCCCAGCGTGCCGAGCGGCGTGCCGGAGGCCGCCGCGAGCGCCTCGGCCAGCTGGGCCTGGGCCGTCCCGGAGCCGTCCGCGCCACCCCGGGAGGCCGCCCCGGCCTGCTCCAGCGCGGCGGCGAACTCACCGTCGATCAGCACCGCGTCCTTCTGCGCGATCGAGGTCAGCCGGCTGGCCAGGTTGACCGTGGTACCGAAGACGTCGCCCATCCGCGAGGTGACCGTGCCGAAGGCCATGCCGACCCGCAGGGCGGGGATGCTCTCCTCCTCGGTCAGCGTCTCGACCAGGCTGAGCGCGATCTCGGCTGCGGTCACCGGGTCCTCCGAGACGTAGAGGATCTCGTCGCCCAGGGTCTTGATCAGCCGGCCGCCCTGACCGGCGATCAGGTCGGCGCAGGTGGACTCGAAGGTCTCCACCAGCGAGCCCAGCTCCTCCTCCTCCAGCCGCCGGGAGAGCCGGGTGAAGCCGACCAGGTCCGCGAAGCCGACCGCCAGCCGACCACTGGTGATCTCGACGTCGTCGGCGGCCTGCACCACCCGGCCGGTGACCGCGGCCAGCTGCCGGCGCCAGACGTAGACCAGGAACTGCTCCAGCTCCGGCAGCAGCAGCTCGACCAGCGGGTACGCGACCTCGGCCCGGGTCATCCCCGGCTCGACCGGCTGGGTCAGGTTCTCCAGGAAGGTGTCCATCTGCCAGCCGGCCAGCCGAGCGGTGGTCTGCCCGGTCGACCGGGCCACCTGGATCGCCATCGACTCGCTGATCAGCCCGGACTCCACCAGGCCGGCCAGCCGGCGCAGCGCGATCACGTCACCGTCGTTGAGCGCCCGGGACTGGCCGATGTCCGGGAAGCCCATCGCCCGCCAGAACCGGGTGGCCAACTCCATCGGCACCTCGGCCGTGCGGGCCGCCTGGTAGGGGGTGTAGCGGCGCGGCGCCCCCAGGATCAGCCGCTCCAGATCCAGCGCGACGGTGTGGTCCGCCTCCTCGGGGCCCCCGTTGCCGTTCTGGCCGTTGCCGTTCTGGCCGCTCTGACCGTTGTCACCGTTCGGGCCGTCGCCGTTCGGGCTGTCCTCCGGCTGGTGCCTGCCGTCCTCGTCTGCCACCGGTCCGTCCCCGTGCGGTCGTCGCACTTGCCTCGATGTCCTGCTTCCGCGGTGAGGCCGGGCACCGTCGGTCCGACAGTGGCGCGCCTCACACCGTTGCCAGGTGGAATGGTCGCACGGAATCGCCCGATCCGGGGCATCCGGACCCGAGCACCCCTGCTTCAGCCCTGCTTGGGCCGCGGCCTGACGTGCAACACGTCGCCCGCGCCGACCGGTTGGCGGGTGCCGTCCGGGGTGCGCACCACCAGCCGGCCGTCGCCGTCCACCGCCACCGCCTCGCCGCGCAGTTCGCGCTCGCCGGGCAGCTGGACCAGCACCTCGCGGCCGAGCGTGCTGCACCGGGCGGCGTACGCCGGCAGCAGCCCGCTGGCGTGCGGGTCGCCCGCCGCGTCCTGCCACTCCCGGTACAGTTCGGCGAACTCGCGCAGCAGCGCGCGCAGCAGCGTGGTCCGGTCGGTGACCTCGGCGCCCGCCAGGGCCAGCGAGGTCGCGGTCGGCACCGGCAGCTCGTCGGCGCGCAGCGAGACGTTCAGGCCGAGGCCGGCCACCACCGCGTCACCGCTCAACTCGGTGAGGATGCCGCCCAGCTTGCGCTCCTCGCCGGCCACCTCGACCTGCAGGTCGTTCGGCCACTTCAGGCCGATCTCCACGCCGGCCACCCGAGCGATCGTGCTGGCGGCCGCCACCCCGACCAGGATCGGCAGCCAGCCCAGCCGCTCGCGCGGCACCCGCGGGCGCAGCAGCACGGAGAGGAAGAGGCCGGAACGGGCCGGGGCGGTCCACCGCCGGTCCAGCCGCCCGCGCCCGGCGGTCTGCCGCTCGGCGATCAGCACCGCGCCCTCGGCCTCGCCGGCCCTGGCCCGGGCGGTCAGGTCGGTGTTGGTGGAGCCGGTCTCGGTGACCACGTCCAGCGCCGTCCAGAGCGCGTCCGGGAGCAGCAGGTCGTGGCGGAGCGCGGCCGCGTCCAGCGGGGGACGGTCGAGGTCGGTCCAGGGGGACGGTCCGTCGTGGCCGAAACCACGAAGTCCGCTGCGGCGGGGGCGATCCGGCTCGGTCATGGCCCCTACCCTAGGGCTTGGCCACGGCGGGTAGCCGTAGGCCGACCCATCGTCCCGCAGAACGAGCGTTAACACACTGTGTCGCTGGCCATAACGACAACTGTCCGGCCGTGGCTACGCTACTGCGCGGTAGTCCCGGCACCGTCCTGCCCGGACTCCGTCGCCGCCCCTCTGTACCGCGACTCTTTCGAGTGAGGAACTCCACGGGATGTCCGAGGCCGCATCGCTCCCCACCACCAGTCCGGCCGATCCGGCCCTGGACCCGCACACCACCGCCGGCAAGCTCGCCGACCTGCGCCGCCGGCTGGACCAGGCGGTGCACTCCGGCTCCGCCGCCGCGGTCGAGAAGCAGCACGCCAAGGGCAAGCTGACGGCCCGTGAGCGGGTTCGGGAGCTGCTGGACGCGGGCTCCTTCGTGGAGTTCGACGAGTTCGCCCGGCACCGTTCGACCAACTTCGGCCAGGAGAAGAACCGGCCGTACGGCGACGGAGTGGTGACCGGCTACGGCACCGTGGACGGCCGTCAGGTCGCGGTCTTCGCCCAGGACTTCACGGTCTTCGGTGGCTCGCTCGGCGAGGTCTTCGGCGAGAAGATCGTCAAGGTGATGGACTTCGCGCTGAAGACCGGCTGCCCGGTGGTCGGGATCAACGACTCCGGCGGCGCCCGGATCCAGGAGGGCGTGGTCTCGCTCGGCCTGTACGGCGAGATCTTCCGCCGCAACGTGCACGCCTCGGGTGTGATCCCGCAGATCTCGCTGATCATGGGCCCCTGCGCGGGCGGCGCGGTCTACTCCCCGGCGATCACCGACTTCGTGGTGATGGCCGATCAGACCTCGCACATGTTCATCACCGGCCCGGACGTGATCAAGACGGTGACCGGCGAGGACGTCGGCATGGAGGAGCTGGGCGGCGCGCGGGCGCACAACACCAAGTCCGGCAACGCGCACTACCTGGCCGCCGACGAGAAGGAGGCCGTCGAGTACGTCAAGAACCTGCTCTCGTACCTGCCGTCGAACAACCTGACGGACCCGCCGGCCTACCCCGAGGAGGCCGACCTCACGGTCACCGAGCAGGACCTCGAACTCGACACGCTCATCCCGGACTCGGCCAACCAGCCGTACGACATGCACAAGGTCATCGAGCACGTGCTCGACGACGGTGAGTTCCTGGAGACCCAGCCGCTCTACGCCGGCAACATCATCACCGGCTTCGGCCGGGTCGAGGGGCACCCGGTCGGCATCGTCGGGAACCAGCCGATGGACCTGGCCGGCTGCCTGGACATCGCGGCCAGCGAGAAGGCCGCCCGCTTCGTGCGGACCTGCGACAGCTTCAACATCCCGGTGCTCACCTTCGTGGACGTGCCCGGCTTCCTACCCGGCACCGGCCAGGAGTGGGACGGCATCATCCGCCGCGGCGCCAAGCTGATCTACGCCTACGCCGAGGCCACCGTGCCGCTGATCACCGTGATCACCCGCAAGGCCTTCGGCGGCGCCTACGACGTGATGGGCTCCAAGCACCTGGGCGCCGACCTCAACCTGGCCTGGCCCACCGCGCAGATCGCCGTGATGGGCGCGCAGGGCGCGGTCAACATCGTCTACCGGCGCGAGCTGGCCGAGGCGGCGGCGGTGGACAACGCCGACGCCCGGCGGGCCGAGCTGCTCGCCGAGTACGAGGACACCCTGCTCAACCCGTACCTGGCGGCCGAGCGCGGCTACGTCGACGCGGTGATCGCGCCGTCCGACACCCGGCGGCAGATCGTCCGCGGCCTGCGGGCGCTGCGCGGCAAGCGCGAGGTGCTGCCGCCCCGGAAGCACGGGAACATTCCCCTGTAGACACCGGCTCGCCGAAGAGACCGGCCCGCCGACGAGACGGACGGAAGAGGACTCCCTGATGCCCCCCATCCAGGTGCTGCACGGGCAGCCGACCCCCGAGGAGCTGGCCACCGTCCTGGCGGTGGTCTCAGCCCGGGCCGCCGCCGCACAGGTCGCCGCCGAGGCGGCCCGTGGCGCGGCGGGCGGCCCGGCCTCCCCGTGGCGCGACTACGGCCGCCGCCTGCGCCCCACCCCCCGACCCGGCCCGAACGCCTGGCGCACCTCGGGCTGGGCGGGTTAGGACCCGGTAGGGGTGGCGGGGGCGGTAGGGGCAGGCCCTAGGCTGAGGGCCATGACCGACCGCCGCACGCTCGTCCTCGCCTCCGCCTCCCCCGCCCGGCTCGGCCTGCTCCGTCAGGCGGGGCTCGACCCGCGGGCGATCGTCAGTGGCGTGGACGAGGACGCCCTGACCGCCGCCACCCCCGCCGAGCTGGCCCTGGTGCTCGCCGAGGCCAAGGCGACCGCGGTGGCGGCGGAGCTGGCGGACGCCGAGCTGGTGATCGGCTGCGACTCGGTGCTGGAGCTGGACGGCCGCGCGCTCGGCAAGCCGGCCGACGCCGCCGAGGCGCTGGAGCGCTGGCGGTCGATGCGCGGACGGTCCGGCGTGCTGCGCACCGGGCACTGCGTGATCGACACCGCGAACGGGCGGCGGGCCTCGGCCACCGCCTCGACCACGGTTCACTTCGGCACCCCGGACGACGCGGAGGTGGCCAGCTACGTCGCCTCCGGCGAGCCGCTCCAGGTGGCCGGGGCGTTCACCCTGGACGGCCGCTCGGCGCCGTTCATCGACGGGATCGAGGGCGACCACGGGAACGTGATCGGCCTCTCGCTGCCGCTGCTGCGCCGGCTGCTGGGCGAGCTGGACGTCCGGATCACCGACCTCTGGGCGTGAGACCCCGGACCTGCGGTCTCACGGCTCGGAACCGCCCGGGCGGTGGCGGTCGATCACGGCTTCAGCGGAAGTCCAGCAAGATCGAAGCGCGCCGCGTACGGTTTCCCCCTGCGGTCCCCCGCGGTCCCCACCGCGGACCTGCCGCAAGCCAGGTCACCCTCCGTGTGGGCAAGCTCACCACCTGGGGCTACTCGCCGGTACTACCACGTCATCCCTAGACTCAACGAGGTTCAAGAAGGGAGCCACAGTGCGCAAGGTGCTCATCGCCAACCGCGGAGAAATCGCCGTCCGCGTCGCCAGGGCCTGCTCGGACGCCGGAATCGCCAGCGTCGCCGTCTACGCCGAGCCCGACCGGGACGCGCTGCACGTCCGCGCCGCCGACGAGGCCTACGCGCTCGGCGGCGACACCCCCGCGACCAGCTACCTGGACATCGCCAAGGTGCTGAAGGCCGCCGCCGACTCCGGCGCCGACGCGGTCCACCCCGGCTACGGCTTCCTCTCCGAGAACGCCGACTTCGCCCAGGCCGTCCTGGACGCCGGCCTGATCTGGATCGGCCCGCCCCCGCAGGCCATCCGCGACCTCGGCGACAAGGTCACCGCCCGTCACGTCGCCCAGCGCGCCGGCGCGCCGCTGGTCGCCGGCACCCCCGACCCGGTCACCGGGCCGGACGAGGTCGTCGCCTTCGCCACCGAGCACGGCCTGCCGGTCGCGATCAAGGCGGCCTTCGGCGGCGGCGGTCGCGGCCTCAAGGTCGCCCGCACCCTGGAGGAGATCCCCGAGCTCTACGAGTCGGCGGTCCGCGAGGCGGTCGCCGCCTTCGGTCGCGGCGAGTGCTTCGTCGAGCGCTACCTCGACAACCCGCGTCACGTCGAGACCCAGTGCCTGGCCGACCAGCACGGCAACGTCGTGGTGGTCTCCACCCGCGACTGCTCCCTCCAGCGCCGCCACCAGAAGCTCGTCGAGGAGGCCCCCGCACCGTTCCTGACGGAGGAGCAGAACGCCGAGCTGTACCGGGCGTCCAAGGCGATCCTGCGCGAGGCCGGCTACGTCGGCGCCGGGACCTGCGAGTTCCTGGTCGCCCTCGACGGCACGATCTCCTTCCTGGAGGTCAACACCCGCCTGCAGGTCGAGCACCCGGTCACCGAGGAGGTCACCGGCCTGGACCTGGTCCGCGAGATGTTCCGGATCGCCGACGGCGAGGAGCTCGGCTACGACGACCCGGCGATCCGCGCCCACTCCTTCGAGTTCCGGATCAACGGCGAGGACCCGGGCCGCAACTTCCTGCCCGCCCCCGGCACGGTGACGCTGTTCGCCCCGCCGTCCGGCCCGGGCGTGCGGCTGGACTCCGGTGTGGAGACCGGCTCGGTGATCGGCCCCGCCTGGGACTCGCTGCTCGCCAAGCTGATCGTCACCGGCCGTGACCGCAAGCAGGCCCTGGAGCGGGCCCGCCGCGCGCTGGCCGAGTTCAAGGTCGAGGGCATGGCCACCGCCATCCCCTTCCACCAGGCCGTGGTGAGCGACCCCGCCTTCGCGCCGGAGGTCCACGGGTCCGACGGCCCGTTCAGCGTCTACACCCGCTGGATCGAGACCGACTTCGACAACACCATCCCGCCGTTCAGCGGTGGCGCGGTCGAGGGCGAGGAGCCCGACGGCCGGGAGACCGTGGTCGTCGAGGTCGGCGGCAAGCGGATCGAGGTCTCGCTGCCGTCCTCGCTCGGTGTCTCGGCGGCGCCCGCGGCCGGTGCGGCGACGGGCAAGGCCAAGCGCCGGGTCGGTGCCAAGAAGGCCGGCTCCGCGGTCAGCGGTGACACCCTCGCCTCGCCGATGCAGGGCACCATCGTCAAGGTCGCCGTCGAGGAGGGTCAGACGGTCGCCGAGGGCGACCTGATCATCGTCCTGGAGGCCATGAAGATGGAGCAGCCGCTCAACGCGCACAAGGCCGGCACCATCACCGGCCTCACCGCCGAGGTCGGCGCCAGCGTCAGCAGTGGCGCGGCACTCTGCGAGATCAAGGACTGATCGAGCAGCACGCTCACTCGGTGGCCCGCTGGTTCCCGGACTTTCCCGGGCCGGCGGGCCACGTCCGTTTCAGCGCGCCCCGGCCAGCCGGGTCGGCAGGTGGCCGGGCGGCGGACCGCCGTGCGCGCCGGGTCGGCGCTGGCCGGGCAGCGGGGCGGCGGGCGCCGGCCCGGTGGCGCGGCGCGGGACGGCCGGACCGGGCGGATGCGGGGCCAGGCCGCCGTGCCCCGGCGGCTCGGCGGTCAGCCCCAGCGGGGCGACCGAGATCTGCACCCCGCAGTCGGCGAGCGCGTCCAACTCGCGGGCGGTCGGGTCCTGACCGGCCGCGTGCTCGTCGGTGACCAGGCGGGTGATCGCCTCCGTCGGCACGGTCTGGAACATGGTGTCCGCGCCGAGCTTGGTGTGGTCGGCGAGCACGATCACCTCCCCGGCCGCCTGGACCAGGGCCCGGTCCACGCTGGCGGAGAGCATGTTGGTGGTGGACAGGCCGCGTTCGGCGGTGAGCCCGCTGCCCGAGATGAAGGCCTTGGAGACCCGCAGCCCGTGCAGCGACTGCTCGGCACCGCTGCCGACCAGGGCGTAGTTGGAACCCCGCAGGGTACCGCCGGTCATCACCACCTCCACCCGGTTGGCGTGCGCGAGCGCCTGGGCGACCAGGAGGGAGTTGGTGACCACGGTGAGCCCTGGCACCCGGGCGAGCCGGCGGGCCAGCTCCTGGGTGGTGGTGCCCGCGCCGATGACGACCGCGTCGCCCTCCTCGACGAGCCCCGCCGCGAGATCGGCGATGGCGCTCTTCTCGGCGGCGGCGAGGTGGGTCTTCTGCGGGTAGCCGGGCTCCCGGCTGAAGCCTCCGGGGAGCACCGCGCCGCCGTGCCGGCGGTCGAGCAGCCCTTCGGCCTCCAGAGCCCGGACGTCTCGACGTACGGTCACTTCGGAGGTCTGGACGACGCGGGCCAGCTCGCGGAGCGACACGGCTCCGTTGGCGCGCACCATTTCGAGGATCAACTGGCGACGTTCTGCAGCAAACACAGAACCGACGGTAACCCCCCTGACCGTCCGCTTTCAGGCGTTTGCCGCTAGTAGCCGGATCTGCTCACACAACCGAGGCGTGCGACCGTACAATGTGCGCCGCCACGCGCGGGCGCGCCCCCGGCCGTCCGGAGGAACCGCCCGCGCGCGCGGGTGAAACGGTCAGGATTCGCTCTCGGCCCGCTTGCGAATGTGCAGCTGGCGGGCCGCTTCGGCGGTCGAACCGGACACCGACGGGTAGACGGTGAAGGCGCTCGCCACCTGCTCGACCGTCAAGTTGTTGTCCACCGCGAGCGAGATCGAGTGAATCAGCTCGCTGGCGCGCGGGGCGACCACGACGCCGCCCACCACGATGCCGGTGCCCGGGCGGCAGAAGAGCTTCACGAAGCCGTCCCGGATGCCCTGCATCTTGGCCCGCGGGTTGCCCCGGAGCGGCAGCTTGACCTCGACCGCGTCCATCTTTCCGCAGGAGACGTCCGCCGCGGTGTAACCGACGGTGGCGATCTCCGGGTCGGTGAAGACGTTGGAGGAGACGGTCTTCAGGTTGAGCGGCTGCACCGCGTCGCCGAGCGCGTGGTACATCGCGATCCGGCCCTGCATCGCGGCGACCGAGGCGAGCATGAAGACGCCGGTGCAGTCGCCGGCCGCGTAGACGCCGGGGGCGCTGGTGCGGGAGACCCGGTCGACCTGGACCTGGCCCCAGTCGTTGAGCTTGACCCCGGCCTCCTCCAGGCCCATGTCCGCGGTGTTGGGGATCGAACCGACCGCCATCAGGCAGTGCGTGCCGCTGATCACCGTGCCGTCGCCCAGAGTCACCTCGACCCGGTCGCCCACCCGCTTGGCGGACTCGGCCCGGGCGCGGCTCATCACGTTCATGCCGCGCCGGCGGAAGACGTCCTCCAGCACCTCGGCGGCGTCCGGGTCCTCGCCCGGCAGCACCCGGTCGCGGCTGGAGACCAGGGTGACCTTGGAGCCGAGGGCCTGGTAGGCGCCGGCGAACTCGGCGCCGGTGACGCCGGAGCCGACCACGATCAGCTCGCGCGGCAGCTCGTCCAGGTCGTAGACCTGGGTCCAGGTGAGGATCCGCTCGCCGTCCGGCCGGGCGTCCGGCAGCTCGCGCGGGTGCGCGCCGGTGGCGATCAGCACGGCGTCGGCGCGCAGCGAGCGGACGGTGCCGTCCGACTCCTCGACCAGCACCTCGCGCGAGCCGTCCACCGCCTGGCCGCCCGGGCCGAGCCGGCCCGTGCCGCGCAGGATGGTGACCCCGGACCGGGTGACCGACTGGGTGATGTCGTGCGACTGGGCGATCGCCAGCCGCTTCACCCGGCGGTTGACCTTGCCCAGGTCGACGCTGATCGCGCGTTCGGCGGCGCAGGCGAGAGTGATCCCGAGCTCCTGGTAGGAGCTGTCGAACCCGGTCATCACCTCGGCGGTGGCGATCAGCGTCTTGGACGGCACGCAGTCCGTCAGCACCGCCGATCCACCCAGACCGTCGCGGTCGACAACGGTCACCTCCGCGCCGAGCTGGGCCGCCACCAGGGCCGCCTCGTATCCGCCGGGTCCGCCACCGATGATCACGATCCGAGTCACATCGACCATTGTCCCGCACGCCGAGTTCGACGCGACCACGGGGCCTTTGATTTGTGCACTCCACCAGCCGTTTGTGAGCACCGTCACGGCGGCGCGCTGTGACCAGTGGCACACCCCGTCCCCGAGCGCCGGCCGCCGACTCCCGTAGGCTGACGCCCATGTCGCTCTACGCCGCGTACGCCACGAACCTCGATGCCCGGCAGATGAGCCGGCGCGCCCCGCACTCCCCACTGCGCGGTACCGGCTGGCTGGACGGCTGGCGGCTGACCTTCGGCGGCGAGCAGCTCGGCTGGGAGGGCTCGCTGGCCACCGTGGTGGAGGACGAGAAGGAGCAGGTCTTCGTCTCGCTCTACGACGTGGCACCGATGGACGAGGAGGGCCTGGACCGCTGGGAGGGCCTGCAGCTCGGCATCTACCGCAAGATCCGGTTGCGCGCGCACACACTGGACGGCGACATCCCGGTCTGGACCTACGTGCTGAACGACTACGAGGGCGGCCTGCCCGCCGCCCGGTACCTGGGCCTGATCGCGGACGCCGCGGAGAGCGCCGGCGCGCCCGACGACTACGTGCTGGACCTACGCCACCGGCCGTGCTGAAGCGTGTGCACGCACACGATGGCGCGAGCGCGTCGAAGCGTGTACACGCACAGGACCGTGTGAACGCATCGACGCGTGCACACGCACAGAGCGGCGCACTCGCACAGCCCCACCCGGACACGCCGGAGCGTGTACACGCACACAACCGCGTGAACGGCCCCTGACCACCCGCTGACCAGCCGGTTTCATCTCAGTCGCCGGATGGACAGACCAGGACAGAACCCCTGGTTCCGGGTGTTCCGGGTAACAATCCGGCAAGGCCTGGCCGTTATGTCTACGCGCGTAGGAATTTCTTGTCTATCCTCGCGGATGTGAACGCATCTCCTGAGACCGCCGTGTCCGCCGACCCCTATGCCGCCGCTCAGGCCGCCGCTGCCCGCCTGCGCGAGCTGACCGGTGCCGAGCGCCACGACGTCGCCCTGGTGATGGGCTCCGGCTGGGTGCCGGCGGCCGACGCCCTGGGCGAGACGCTGGCCGAATTCCCGGTCACCGATCTGCCGGGCTTCCCCGCCCCCGCCGTCGCCGGCCACGCCGGCAAGATCCGCTCGGTGCGGATCGGCGACAAGCTCGCGCTGATCTTCCTCGGCCGCAACCACTACTACGAGGGCCACGGCGTGGCCACCGTGGTGCACGGTGTGCGCACCGCCGCGGCCGCCGGCTGCCAGACCATCGTGCTGACCAACGGCTGCGGTGGCCTGCGCCAGGGCTGGGAGCCCGGTCAGCCGGTGCTGATCAGCGACCACATCAACCTGACCGCGGACTCCCCGATCGTCGGCGCCAACTTCGTCGACCTCACCGACCTCTACTCGAAGCGGCTGCGCGCGCTCTGCCGCGAGGTCGACCCGAGCCTGGACGAGGCCGTCTACGTCCAGTTCCGCGGCCCGCACTACGAGACCCCGGCCGAGGTCAACATGGCCCGGGTGCTCGGTGGCGAGCTGGTCGGCATGTCGACCACCCTGGAGGCGATCGCCGCCCGCGAGGCCGGCGCCGAGGTGCTGGGCATCTCCCTGGTGACCAACCTGGCCGCCGGTATCACCGGCGAGCCGCTCAACCACGAAGAGGTGCTGGAGGCCGGCAAGGCCTCCGCCGAGCGCATGGGCGCGCTGCTGGCGAAGGTCCTCGAGCGGATCTGACCCACGGGGCTTCCTGAAGCTCGGGGCTGCCCACAGTGCCGCGGCGCTGTGGGCAGCCCCGTTCTCGGTGTCCCCCACCGTTCTCCACCCCGACTCTCCACCCCGACCCTCAACCGGAGTAGGCAGCAGATGGCAAGCACCCCCGACTTCCTCACCCGGGCCCACCAGTGGCTGGCCGAGGACCCCGACCCGGAGACCCGCGAGGAGCTGGCCGCGCTGCTGGCCGCCGCCGAGGCCCCGGCGGGCGACGCGGCCCTGGCCGAGCTGGCCGAGCGGTTCGCCGACCGCCTCCAGTTCGGCACCGCGGGCCTGCGCGGTGAGCTCGGCGCCGGCCCGATGCGGATGAACCGCGCGGTGGTCATCCGCGCCGCCGCCGGCCTGGCCGGCTACCTGCGCGCGCAGAACGCCGGCGACCTGGTGGTGGTCGGCTACGACGCCCGGCACAAGTCGTACGACTTCGCCCGCGACACCGCCGCCGTGATGGTCGGCGCCGGCCTGCGCGCCGCGCTGCTGCCGCACCCGCTCCCCACCCCGGTGCTGGCCTTCGCCATCCGCCACCTGGGCGCCGCGGCCGGCGTGATGGTCACCGCCAGCCACAACCCGCCGCGGGACAACGGCTACAAGGTCTACCTGGGCGACGGCTCGCAGATCGTCCCGCCGGCCGACGCCGGGATCGCCGCCGAGATCGACGCGGTCGCCTCGCTGGCCGACGTCCCGCTGGCCGCCGAGGGCTGGCAGGTGCTCGGCCAGGACGTCATCGACGCCTACCTGGCCCGCGCCGTCACCGTGGTCGAGGAGGGCGGTCCGCGCGACCTCGACGTGGTCTACACCCCGCTGCACGGGGTCGGCCGGGACGTCCTGGTGGCCGCGTTCAAGCAGGCCGGCTTCGCCGCCCCGACCGTGGTCGCCGCGCAGGCCGAGCCGGACCCGGACTTCCCGACCGTGGCCTTCCCCAACCCGGAGGAGCCGGGCGCGATGGACCTGGCCTTCGCCACCGCGGCCGAGCACGGCCCGGACCTGGTGATCGCCAACGACCCGGACGCCGACCGCTGCGCGGTGGCCGTGCCGGACGCCACCGCCCCGGCCGGCTGGCGGATGCTGCGCGGTGACGAGGTGGGCGTGCTGTTGGGCGCCGCGCTGGTCGCCAAGCGGGCCGCCGGCACCTTCGCCACCACGATCGTCTCCTCCACCCTGCTCGGCCGGATCGCCGAGGCGGCCGGCCTGCCCTACGTCGAGACGCTGACCGGCTTCAAGTGGATCTCCCGCGCCGAGGGCCTGCGCTACGGCTACGAGGAGGCGCTCGGTTACTGCGTCGACCCGGCGGGCGTGCGCGACAAGGACGGCGTCACCGCCGCCCTGCTGGTCGCCGAGCTGGCGGCCGGGCTGAAGCGGGACGGCCGGAGCCTGACCGACCTGCTGGACGAGCTGGCGCTGGCCCACGGCCTGCACGCCACCGACCAGCTCTCGGCCCGGGTGCAGGACCTCTCGCTGATCTCCGCCGCGATGCGCCGGCTGCGCGAGCAGCCGCCGACCGAGCTGGCCGGCCTGACCGTGGACCGCGCGGACGACCTGGCGACCGGCTCGGCCGAGCTGCCGCCGACCGACGGTCTGCGCTACTACCTGAGCGGCCCGGCGGTGCGCGCGGCGCGGATCGTGGTCCGCCCGTCCGGCACCGAGCCGAAGATCAAGTGCTACCTGGAGGTCGTCCTCCCGGTCGCCTCGGCGGACGAGCTGCCCGGCGCCCGCGGGCGCGCCGCCGAGCTGCTGGCCGCGATCAAGCGCGACCTGGCGGTGGCCGCGGGGATCTGACCCCGGACGTCAGAGTGGCCCCGACCCCTGGAAACCGCCGGCAGGGTCGGGGCCACTCCTCGTTCCGTCGCCGGCTTCGTCAGCCGGCCAGCAGCGCGGCCAGCGCGACCGCGCCGGCCACCGTCGGGGCGATCACCCACCAGCACCAGGTCACCTCGATCTCGCCCTTGGCCTCCGGCAGCAGCGCGTTCTGCTCGGCGCTCTGCTGGAGCAGGCCGACCACCTGGTCGGACCAGGCCCGGGTGGGGTCCGGGGCGCCGGCCACCGCGTGCCGCGTGGCGGGCGGCTGCTGGTGGGCCCACTTGCCCGGCTCCGCGTTCTTCCGCACGGCGGCGGCCTTGGCGGCCTGCCGGTTGGCCTTGTTACGGGCGCGCAGGGAGACCGGGACGGCCCAGAGCTGGAAGGTCCGGCCCTCGGCGGTGAGCTCCGCCGAGTACCGCGCCCGCACGCTCTCCACCGAGGCCCACGGCACGGTGATGGTGCGCAGCGGGTTGCGGACCACGATCCGCCGCCTGCCGGCCCGCACCGACGGCCGCACGGTGAAGGCGGCCACCGGTCCGCCGCACAGCAGCGCGGCGGCCAGCGCGACCCAGGGGGTGCGGCCGGTGCCGTGGATCACCGCATCGATGACCAGCCACGCGCCGAGCGCGAGGAGCAGGGCACCGGTGCCGACGCCGGTGTTCGAGCGGAAGACGTGATCGGCGTACTTCGGCCCTTCGGCGGGGGCGGCCTTGCCGGGGTGGGGCGTGCCGTCGGATTCGGTCATGGGACCGATTCTGCCCCATCCACCACCGCTGACCAGGGGCCTCATCGGTCACACTTCGGCCGCAACCGCGACCGTCCGGACCGGCTCGGACCGTACCCGAACGACAGGGCCGGCCCGATCGAGGACGGCAAACACTTGCAGAAACTTTCGGCAACGGTTTCCGTCGGAACCTTGACGTCGCCGTGCCGGGGGCGGGAAGGTCTAGCCGCGCGACGATGCGACCCCCGGGCCCCAACCCCCGGGCCGTCCGTCGTGCGTCGGACGGCTCGACACCCGTGAGCCTCCGTCAGGAGCCGGCGACCGTACGGTCACGGCTCACGGCAGGCCGTGGCACCGGGCGGGACCCCGGGGCGGCGGCCACCGTACCGAACGGGGAAGAACCCACCCCGGGACGCAGCCGCGCCCCGCTTCCGCCACCGGTACCGGCCCGCCGAGCCCGTCGCACGGGACGCCGCAGCCCCACGGTTCCTGCGCGCGTCCGGGCGGTGCTCGGCCGTGGCCGGGCCCGCCCCCTGGGAGTCCGCCACGATGAGACCGTTCCGCAGCGCCCGGACCGGCACCCCCCGACGCCGCCCGGGCAGCCTCGCCGCCACCGCCGCCCTGCTCGCCGGCACCGTCCTGCCGCTCGGCCTGCCGGCCGCCACCGCCCACGCCGACGCGAGCGTCGGCACGCCCAACGGCGGCGACGTGATCGCCAACCTCTTCGAGTGGAACTGGCCCTCGGTCGCCAACGAGTGCACCACCGTGCTCGGCCCCAAGGGCTACGGCGCCGTCCAGGTCGCCCCGCCGGAGGACTCGGTCCGGCTCAGCCAGTCCACCCACCCGTGGTGGGAGGTGTACCAGCCGGTCGCGTACGACCTGGACAGCCGGATGGGCAACCGGGCCCAGTTCGCCGCCATGGTCACCGCCTGCCACCAGGCGGGCGTCAAGGTGATCGTCGACGCCGTGCTCAACCACACCGCCGGCACCAACCAGACCGGCACCGACTCGTACGGCGGCGCCACGTACAACGCGCAGACGTACTCGTACCCGACGGCCGGCTACACCTCCGCCGACTTCCACGCCTACCCGGCCAACTGCCCCAACTCCAACCTCGCCATCAACGACTGGAACAACGTCCAGCAGGTGCAGGAGTGCGACCTGGACCAGCTCTCCGACCTCATGACCGAGAGCGACCACGTCCGGACCATCGAGGCGAACTACCTCAACGACCTGATCTCGCTGGGCGTCGACGGCTTCCGGATGGACGCCGCCAAGCACATCGCGCAGGCCGACATGGCCGCCATCCTGTCGAAGGTCAACAACACCCTGTGGGGCGGCCGTCCGTACATCTCGCAGGAGGTGATCCCCGGCAGCAGCGGCCAACTGGCGCCCAGCGCCTTCGAGTCCAACGGCAGCGTGATCGAGTTCACCTTCGCCGACGACCTGAAGGCCCAGTTCACCGGCAACATCGCCAACCTGAAGACCTTCGGCCAGAGTTGGGGCCTGGAGCCGAGCAACCTGTCGACCACCATGGTGACCAACCACGACACCGAGCGGGACGGCTCGACGCTCAACTACAAGGACGGCTCGGCCTACAACCTGGCGAACATCTTCGAACTCGCCTGGGGCTACGGCACTCCGGAGGTCTACTCGGGCTTCGCCTTCACCAACTCCGACGACTCGCCGCCGGCCGACGCCAACGGCTACGTCACCGCGACCGACTGCTCCGACGGCTGGGTCTGCACCGACCGCGACCAGGGCATCTCCAACATGGTCGGCTGGCACAACGCCGCCCAGGGGCAGCCGGTGGCCAACTGGTACGACGACGGGTCCAACCTGATCGCCTTCAGCCGGGGCAACGCGGCCTGGGTCACCATCAACAACGAGACCGGCGCGCAGACCCGGACCTTCGCCACCGGCCTGCCGGCCGGCACCTACTGCGACGTCATCCACGGCAACTACAACGCGGCGGCCGGCAGCTGCACCGGCCCGACGGTCGTGGTGGACGCGAACGGCAACGCCACGGTGTCGGTGGCCGCCAAGGACGCCGTCGCGCTGTACGGGAAGGTCAGCACGGGCGCCGTGCCCGCGCCGGCCGGCCAGGTCGCGGAGACCTTCACGGTCAGCGGCACCCCGAACCCGGGCGGCTCGCTCTACCTCACCGGGTCGGACCCGGCGTTGGGCAACTGGGCTCCGTCGGCGGCGATCCCGATGACCGAGTCGGGGTCGACCTGGACGGCGACCGTCAACCTCCCGCAGGGCGAGGCGCTCCAGTACAAGTACCTCGGCGAGGACGCCAACGGGAACGTGAACTGGGAGAGCGGGAACAACCACTCGGCGACGACGGGGTCGGGGAGCACTGCCTCGCTGACCGACACCTTCAACGGCGCGACGCCCACGGTGGGCGCGGCGTTCAACGCCAACGTGACCACCTACTACGGGCAGAACGTGTACGTCAGCGGATCGATCCCGGCGCTGGGGAGCTGGAACACCGCCACGGCGGTACCGCTCTCGTCGACCGGGTACCCGGTGTGGAGCACCGCGGTGACGCTGCCGGCCGGCACCTCCTTCCAGTACAAGTACTTCAAGAAGGACCCGAACGGCACCATCGAGTGGGAGAACGGCTCCAACCGCTCGGCCACGACGGGGACTTCCGGTCCCCTGACGCTCAACGACTCCTGGCAGTCGTAGGCCTTCCCCGCACGTCGGCGGACCGGGTCACCACGCGGTCCGCCGACGCGGCGTTGCCGCCCCGAGCGCGAGCGCGAGCAACGCCGAAGCCGTGACCACCGCCAGGTCGGCCACGGTGGCGCCACGTCCGCCTTCTCCCCCCTGTGCCCGCACCGCCGCCGCCGACCACTCCCGCGGTCGTCAACCTCCGGCCCGGTCGGCCCTGCGGCCCCCCGGTCGCGCACGCAGCCCACGGCTCACGATCACCATGAAGCCCAGCCCGCCGACGGCGACGACCAGGTACCCACCGTGCCGCCAGCCCGCCCCCAGCCCGACGACCGCCGCCAGGCCCGCGACGGCGAGCCAGCCGACCACCATGGCCGCCAGGCCGGCACAGAACCCCACGAAGGCTTCGAGTTCCCGGTCACTCCGTGACATGTCTCTTCCCCCAAGCAAGTCCGACGGTTGCCCAGCCCTTCGCAGTTACCCCACCGCGCGCCGACCAGTCCCCCACCGGTGCGGCTGTCCGTCGGAAACGGCGTGCTCGTCCAGGCGACCACCACCCCTCACCCCCGGCCACTACGGCTCGACGAAGGGGCCCTCGGTGACGAAGCGGTGCAACTGGCGGGCGAACGAGCGGGCTTCGGCCGGGGGCCAGGCGCTCAGCGAGGCGTCGATGTGGGCGGCCAGGCGCCGTCTGGTCACGTCCACCACCCGCTCGCCCTCGCCGGTGAGGATCAGCAGGGACGCCCGGCGGTCGGCCGGGTCGGGTTCGCGGCGCACCAGGCCGGCCTCCTCCAGGCGGGAGGCGCGCCGGGTCACGCCCGAACGGTCCAGCCCCACCTCCGACGCCAGCTCGGCCGCGCTGCACGGCCCGTTCCGGGCCAGCCCGCTGAGCACCGGGTAGGTCAACTCGTCCACGCCGTCGCCGAGCCCCTCGGTCAGGCCCTGGTAGAGGCGTGCCCGGGTGCTGCGCTTGAGCAGGAATCCCAGCGCATCGGCGATCTCATGTCCCGCTTCGGTCTCCATGGCTCCAGGCTAGCGTGCGCAGCGCACGCGTTTGGGGTACAGTCAAGATGCGTGCGCAACGCACGCATCTTCCAAAAGCGCCCCCGGGAGGGACCACCATGAACCGCACCGACATCCGCAGCGCGCTCACCGACCTGCTCTTCACGCCCGGGCTGGACCTGGACGAGGCCGCCGACCGGCACTTCGCGCCCGACTACCGCCAGCGCACCGACGGCCGCTGGGACGACCGCGCGGAGTTCAGGACGCACATCGCCCACCTGCGCTCGGTGGTGGCACACGGCTCGATCGAGGTCCACGACGAGCTCACCCAGGGCGACCGGTACGCCGACCGGCACACCGTCAACGTCACCAAGACCGACGGCTCCGTCGTGCGCATGGAGGTCTACCTCTTCGGCGAGTACGCACCCGACGGCCGGTTCCGCCGGATCGAGGAGACCACCCTCATGCTCGAAGGCGCCGCGGCCGACCGGAACCTCGGCAGCGCCCGCTGACCGAGCGCGGCCGGCCGGACGACGAACGGGGCGGTGGGCCGCGGGATTCCGCGGTCCGCCACCCCGGGGGCGACCGCGGCGCCGGGCGAGGATCGAGGCGTCCGGGTGGATCACCGGGTCGCAGCCGTGGCGCACCGGCGGCACCTTCCACCGGCCGCCGGCCATGAGCCGACGGTGGGATCCCCGGGCCGCGGGTTGGCCCCGGCACCGGGGTCGGAGCCCGCCGCCGGGCCGCAGGGCCGAGGGCGGGAGCGACACCGCCGCCCGCCCGCCGCGAGGCACCGCTGGAACGTCGGCGCGAGCAGCACGAGGAGCTCCGGGGTCTCGGATCGGCATCGAAGCAGGGCCGCCCTAGCGGATGACTACGCGCGTAGATATGCTGCTCTGGTGACTATGTCCACTGTTGCAGCCAACGCCCCCGGCGCTGCGGGCGGCGGCCTGAGCGACGTCGCCGCCTCCGAGGCATCGCTCCGCCGATTCCTGCACGGCTTGCCCGGCGTCGACGCCGTCGGCCTGGAAGCCCGCGCCGCCTCCCTCGGTACCCGCTCGATCAAGACGTCCGCCAAGGCGTACGCGATCGACCTGGCCATCTCGATGATCGACCTGACCACGCTGGAGGGCGCGGACACGGTCGGCAAGGTGCGCGCCCTGTGCACCAAGGGGAAGCACCCCGACCCCAGCGACCCGAGCACCCCCCAGGTCGCCGCGATCTGCGTCTACCCCGACATGGTCGCCACCGCCAAGGCCGCGCTGGCCGGCACCGGCATCCAGGTCGCCTCGGTGGCCACCGCCTTCCCGGCCGGCCGGGCCGCACTGCCGGTCAAGCTGGCCGACACCGCCGACGCGGTGGCCGCCGGTGCCGACGAGATCGACATGGTGATCGACCGCGGCGCCTTCCTCTCCGGCCGCTACCTGGACGTCTTCCAGGAGATCACCGCCGTCAAGGAGGCCTGCAAGCGCCCCGACGGGAGCTCGGCCCACCTCAAGGTGATCTTCGAGACCGGCGAGCTGCAGACGTACGACAACGTCCGCCGCGCCTCCTGGCTGGCCATGCTGGCCGGCGCCGACTTCATCAAGACCTCGACCGGCAAGGTCACGGTCAACGCCACTCCCCCGGTGACCCTGCTGATGCTGGAGGCGGTCCGCGACTTCCGCGCGCAGACCGGCGTCCAGGTCGGCGTGAAGCCGGCCGGCGGCATCAAGACCACCAAGGACGCCATGAAGTACCTGGTGATGGTCAACGAGACCCTGGGCGACGACTGGCTGACCCCGCACTGGTTCCGCTTCGGCGCCTCCAGCCTGCTCAACGACCTGCTGATGCAGCGTCAGAAGCTGACCACCGGCCGGTACTCCGGTCCCGACTACGTGACGGTGGACTGACCCCCATGGCCAAGAACCCCAAGAAGACCGAGCGGAACGACGAGCGTCCGGCACAGCGGAGCGGCGGCCTCTTCGAGTACGCCCCCGCGCCCGAGTCCCCCGCGGCCGCCGGCGACATCGCCACCTCCTACGGCCACTTCATCGGCGGCGAGTTCGTCGACTCCAGCGGCAGCGAGGCGCTCAAGACGGTCAACCCGGCCACCGAGCAGGTGCTCGCCGAGTTCGCCCAGGGCACCGACGAGGACGTCGACCGCGCGGTCAAGGCCGCCCGGGCCGCCTTCGCCGGCTGGTCCGCGCTGCCCGGCAGCGAGCGCGCCAAGTACCTGTTCCGGATCGCCCGGATCGTCCAGGAGCGCTCCCGCGAGCTGGCCGTGCTGGAGTCGATCGACAACGGCAAGCCGATCAAGGAGACCCGCGACGTCGACCTCCCGCTGGTCGCCGCGCACTTCTTCTACTACGCCGGCTGGGCCGACAAGCTGGACTACGCCGGCTTCGGCCGCAACCCGCGCCCGCTGGGCGTGGCCGGCCAGGTCATCCCGTGGAACTTCCCGCTGCTGATGCTGGCCTGGAAGATCGCCCCGGCGCTGGCCACCGGCAACACGGTCGTGCTCAAGCCGGCCGAGACCACCCCGCTGACCGCGCTGCGCTTCGCCGAGATCTGCCGTCAGGCGGGCCTGCCCAAGGGCGTCGTCAACATCGTCACCGGTGACGGCCGGACCGGCGCCGCGCTGACCGCGCACCCGGACGTCAACAAGGTCGCGTTCACCGGCTCGACCAACGTCGGCCGTTCGATCGCCCGCCAGCTGGCCGGCAGCCGCAAGAAGCTGTCGCTGGAGCTGGGCGGCAAGGCGGCGAACATCGTCTTCGACGACGCGCCGATCGACCAGGCCGTCGAGGGCATCGTCAACGGCATCTTCTTCAACCAGGGCCACGTCTGCTGCGCGGGCTCCCGCCTGCTGGTGCAGGAGTCGATCCAGGACGAGCTGCTGGACGCGCTGAAGCGCCGGATGGCCACCCTGCGCCTCGGCGACCCGCTGGACAAGAACACCGACATCGGTGCCATCAACTCGGCCGCCCAGCTGGCCCGGATCACCGAGCTGGCCGCCACCGGCGAGGCCGAGGGCGCCGAGCGCTGGGCTCCCGAGTGCCAACTCCCCTCCGCCGGCTACTGGTTCGCGCCGACCATCTTCACCGGCGTGAGCCAGGCACACCGGATCGCCCGCGAGGAGGTGTTCGGCCCGGTGCTCTCCGTGCTGACCTTCCGCACCCCCACCGAGGCGGTGGAGAAGGCCAACAACACCCAGTACGGCCTCTCGGCCGGCATCTGGACGGAGAAGGGCTCGCGGATCCTCTGGATGGCGGACCGGCTGCGGGCCGGCGTCGTCTGGGCCAACACCTTCAACAAGTTCGACCCGACCTCGCCGTTCGGCGGCTACAAGGAGTCGGGCTACGGCCGCGAGGGTGGCCGGCACGGTCTGGAGGCCTACCTCGATGTCTGAGACTGCCATGCGACTTGATGCCCCTGCGCGCATCCAGGTCAGCAAGACCTACAAGCTGTTCGTCGGCGGGAAGTTCCCGCGCTCCGAGAGCGGGCGGGTGTACGAGGTGACCGACAGCAAGGGCCAGTGGCTGGCCAACGCCCCGCTCGGCACCCGCAAGGACACCCGCGACGCGGTCCAGGCCGCCCGTGCGGCGGTCAAGGGCTGGTCCGGCACCACCGCCTACAACCGCGGCCAGGTGCTCTACCGGGTGGCCGAGATGCTGCAGGGCCGGCGCGAGCAGTTCGCCGCCGAGGTGGCCGCCGCCGAGGGCATCGGCGGCAAGAAGGCCGCCGCGCTGGTGGACCAGGCGACCGACCGCTGGGTCTGGTACGCCGGCTGGACGGACAAGGTGGCGCAGATCGCCGGTGCCGCCAACCCGGTGGCCGGGCCGTTCTTCAACCTCTCGGTCCCCGAGCCGACCGGCGTGGTGGGCGTGGTGGCCCCGCAGACCGGCTACGGGCACTCCTTCCTCGGCCTGGTCTCGGTGATCGCCCCGGCGATCGCCGCCGGCAACACCGTGGTGGTCGCGGCCGCGGCCGACGCGCCGCTGCCCGCCCTCGCGCTGGGCGAGGTGCTGGCCACCTCGGACCTGCCGGGTGGCGTGGTCAACGTCATCTCCGGCCGCACCGCGGACCTGGCGCCGACGCTGGCCTCGCACCAGGACGTCAACGCGCTGGACCTGACGGGCGCGATCGCGGCCGACGGACCGGCCTCGGCGACCGCTCTGGAGGCCGCGGCGGCCGACACCCTCAAGCGGGTGCTGCGCCCGGCGCTCGACCCGGCGGCCCAGGACTGGACCGAACAGCCGGGCACCGAGCGGCTGCTCGCCTTCCTGGAGACCAAGACGGTCTGGCACCCGATGGGCCAGTAGCCCGTCACCGCCCCGGGGGGGGGGGGGGGGGGGGGGGGGGGGGTGTGACCGAGTGCTACACCCCGCGGGGTGTTCTTCCCCCCCCCAGAGGGGTAGGATCGGGGTTTGTTGGTGGGTTTCCCCTCCCCGTCC
>NZ_JBVHLF010000003.1:23379-150122 GCF_055559155.1 Kitasatospora sp. NPDC024654 | reverse complement strand
GAGTCTATTTTCTTGTCGAAGAAAAAAGGGCTTTCACAACAAAGGGGACCCCCCCCCCCCCCCCCCCCCCCCCCCCCCCCCCCCCCCCCGCCCCCCCCCCCCGACCCATGTCCACCCCCCGGCGGGTTCCACTCACGCCCCCGGATGCGTCAGACTGGTGTCTCGTGAGTGACTCCCCGCTGAATTCCGCACCGACCTCCCGCGCCCGCGTGGTGCTGATCTCCGGTCCCTCGGGATCCGGGAAGTCCTCGCTGGCCGAGCGCACCGGGCTGCCGGTGCTCCAGCTCGACGACTTCTACAAGGACGGCGACGACCCCACCCTGCCCGTCCTGCCCGACGGCGGCACCGACTGGGACTCGCCGCTCGCCTGGCACCGTGAGCAGGCGCTGACGGCCATCCGGCAACTGGCCGAGCTGGGCCGGGCCGAGGTCCCGGTCTACTCGATCCCCGCCAACGGGCGTACCGGCAGCCGGGTGCTCGACCTGGCGGGCGCCCCCGCCTTCATCGCCGAGGGCATCTTCGCCGCCGAGATCGCGGCCCAGTGCGCGGCCGAGGACCTGCTCGGCGACGCGCTCTGCCTGCGCAACCACCCGCTCACCACGGCCTGGCGCCGGTTCCGCCGCGACGTCCGCGAGGGCCGCAAGTCCATCCCCTACCTGCTGCGCCGCGGCTGGCGCCTGATGCGCGCCGAGCACGGCATCGTGGCCCGCCAGGTCGGCCTCGGCGCGGTCGCCTGCGCCGGCCCCGAAGCCGAACGCCGGGTCCGCGCCGCCGCCGTCCCCCTCCCGGCCACCCCGGTCCACGCCAACGCCTGAGCACCGCCCGCCGCCACCTCACCCGCCGCTGAAACGATCCTGCACTCGTGACCCCGCACTAGGCTGATCCCAGGAGCCGCACGAGGGAGGTAGCCGTGACAGCCGAGCCGATCGACTGGATGCACCCGCCGGACCGAGGCTGGACCTACGACCAGGTCAAGGACCTGGACCTGCCGTTCGAATTCGACTTGGTGGACGGGGCGATCGTGGTTCGGGGCATGACCAGTCACTGGCACGACACCGTCCGGGACGAGTTGTACTTCGCCCTTCGGGCCGCCCGGCGTGCCCCCTACGCAGTCAACGTCGAGCGGTGCGTCCTCGTGGACGAGTACAACCCGCCCAAGCCCGACGTCGTGGTCTACGACCGGACCGGCCTGGACGTCTTCTCGCTGGAGTGCCTGCCGGTCGCCTCGGTCGTGCTGGCCGTCGAGGTGGTCTCCCCCGGTTCGCGCGCCGATGACCGCTTCCGCAAGCCGGGCCTCTACGCCGAGGCCGGCGTCCCCCACTACTGGCGGGTCGAGCGCGGCGAGGACGACCTCCCCGCGGTCTACGAGTTCCACCTCGACCGCGAATCCGGTGTCTACGCCCCCGCTCCCGAGGGCGCCGTCCACACCGGCACCCTCAAGGCGGAGTTCCCCTTCCCGGTGGAGATCGACCTCAGCCGGCTGCTCGACCTCTGAGCCACGACGAACAGTCGGGCCCGGCGTCCTCTTCCCCGAACGCCGGGCCCGACTGCTGTGCGGTGGCCGCGTGATCCCCCCCGACACCGTCTCCCCCGAGCGGTGCCGGCTCTCCCGCGGCCTGGTTCCCCGTCCCCCGACGGGAGTCCTCAGGTGTTACGCGACCAGCTCGCCGAACGCGTGGGCGGTGTCGCCGGTGCGGTTCAGCTGCTCGTCGTCACGCAGCCGGCGCAGGGCGCGCCAGATGCTGCTCTTCACCGTGCCGACGCTGATGCCGAGGATGTCGGCGATCTCCGGGTCGGTGCGGCCCTCGTAGTAGCGCAGCACCAGCATGGTGCGCTGGTTCTCCGGGAGCTTGGCGAGCGCCTGCCAGAGCACCGCGCGCAGCTCGGTGCCGCCCATCGCGTCGGTGTCGCCGACCGTCTCCGGCAGCTCCTCGGTCGGGTACTCGTTGAGCTTGCGCCGGCGCCAGGCCGAGATGTGCAGGTTGGTCATGGTGCGGCGGAGGTAGCCGCCGACCGCCGCCTTGTCGGTGATCCGGCCCCAGGCCCGGTAGGTGCTGAAGAGCGCGCTCTGCAGCAGGTCCTCGGCCTCGAAGCGGTCACCGGTCAGGTGGTACGCGGTGGCGTACAGGGAGGCGCGGCGCTCGCGAACGTACGCGGTGAACTCCGCGAGGTGCTCCTCCGCGACGGCCGAGTGCTCCCCCTGCGCGCCTCCCTGCTCGCCCTGGTGCGGGGCCTCCTGCACCGGCGCGAGCCGGAACAGGGTGGTCCCCGCCGTCCTGCGGGCGTCCGGCTCCCCCGAGCCGAGGCCGCGCAGGCCGTTCGTCCCCCCCGGGACGTCCTGGCCCTCAGCGCGCACCGGGAGCACCCCGCGCAGCGTGAGGGTCTGGGTGGTCTCGGACGCACTCCCCATCCGTCCGATCCCGTGCAGCTCCCCGGTCCGGCCCGCGCCGCCCCCACGGCGCGCCCCCGCGCACTGCCCGTCCCGACCGCGCCCCGACGGACGGACGCCACGGACTGCCGGGCTGTGCGCATCCAGGATGCCCCGGGTCTCCAGCGTTGCGTTCATCGTGCGCCCCCATGATCGGTACGAGCGGGTCCTTTCCGAGATCACCGGGTCGTTCCGGCTTCTCGGCCGGTCCGTCGCGGTGACAGGGAAAATCCTGCCGGCCGCCCGTCATGACGGTGTCCGCCGACTGTCACAGCGGTGTCACAAGGGGCAGGACCTTCGTCCCGGTACTCGTTCCACCGGCGGTGACGCCGCCCATGGCCGGGCCGGTTCCCGCCGGCAGGCGGCGTGAGCCAGAATGAGCAGGTGCCTTTCCTCCTTCTGATCGAGGACGACGACGCCATCCGTACCGGCCTCGAACTCGCCCTCACCCGCCAGGGCCACCGCGTGGCCGCCGCCGCGTCCGGCGAGGACGGCCTGCGGCTCTTCAAGGAGCAGCGGCCCGACCTCATCGTGCTCGACGTGATGCTGCCCGGGATCGACGGCTTCGAGGTCTGCCGCCGGATCCGGCGCACCGACCAGCTGCCGATCATCCTGCTGACCGCACGCTCGGACGACATCGACGTGGTGGTCGGCCTGGAGTCCGGCGCCGACGACTACGTGGTCAAGCCGGTGCAGCCACGGGTGTTGGACGCCCGGATCCGCGCCGTGCTGCGCCGCGGTGAGCGGGAGAGCTCGGACTCGTCCGCCTACGGCTCGGTGGTGATCGACCGTTCGGCGATGACGGTGACCAAGGACGGCGAGGACCTCCAGCTCACCCCGACCGAGCTGCGGCTGCTGCTGGAGCTGAGCCGCCGGCCCGGTCAGGCACTCTCCCGCCAGCAGCTGCTGCGGCTGGTCTGGGAGCACGACTACCTGGGCGACTCCCGGCTGGTGGACGCCTGCGTGCAGCGACTGCGGGCCAAGGTGGAGGACGTGCCCTCGGCGCCGACCCTGATCCGGACGGTCCGCGGGGTCGGCTATCGTCTCGACCCGCCGGCCTGACCGGCCCGCCCACCCCAGATGCCGCCGATCCCCGTTCCCCTGCTGATAGCGACTCCGACACGTGACTGACCATCAGAACGGCCGCCGCTTCGCCCCCGGCCTGTGGCGACGGCTGCGGCTGAGCTCGCTGCGGGTGCGACTGATCGCGGTGTTCGCCGTGGTGGCGTTGACAGCGGCCGCCTCCGCCTCCGGCATCGCGTACTGGCTCAACCGGGACGCGGTGCTCAAGCGCGCCCAGGACACCGCGCTGAAGGGCTTCCGCGTCTCGCTCAGCCAGAACGTCTCCGCGCTGCCGCTCAACCCGAGCTGCGCGGACCTGGTCCAGCTGGCCTCGGCGGTGGCCAGCTCCGGGCTCAACTACGACGTCGTGGTGGTGGACGACGCCCAGCCCAGCTGCCCGGCCTACTCCGACCCGCGCTACACCCTCGCCCAGGTGCCGGCCGCGCTGCGCACCGACGTCACCACGCCGCGCCCGATCACCGCCGGCAACAGCAACGCCTACCACCTGTACTGGCAGCGGGTGAACATCGGCGGCCAACCGTTCGTGGTCGGCGGGACGAAGGTGGTGCCGACCGGCCCGACCGCCTACATGTTCAAGTCGCTGGGCACCGAGCGGGCCGATCTCGACACGCTGGGCTGGTCGTTGGCGGTGGCCACCCTGCTGGCACTGATCGCGGCGACCCTGCTGGCCCAGGCGGCCTCCGCCACCGTGCTCCGCCCGGTCCGCCAACTCGGCGAGGCCGCACGGCGGTTGGGCGAAGGCCAACTGGACACCCGGCTGGAGGTCAAGGGCGCCGACGAACTCGCCGAACTGGCAAGGACGTTCAACCGCACCGCGGAGGCGCTCTCCGAGCAGGTCGAGGAGTTGAGCGCCCGCGAGGCGCAGAGCCGCCGGTTCGTCGCCGACATGTCGCACGAACTGCGCACCCCGCTCACCGCGATGACCGCGGTCACCGACATCCTGGAGGACGAGGCCGAGTCGCTGGACCCGATGATCGAGCCGGCCGTGCGGCTGGTGGTCAGCGAGACCCGCCGGCTCTCCGACCTGGTGGAGAACCTGATGGAGGTGACCCGCTTCGACGCGGGCACCGCGAAGCTGGTCGCCGACGAGATGGACATCGCCGACCTGATCATGTCCTGCATCGACGGCCGGGCCTGGTACGACGCGGTGGAGGTGGACGCGCCGCGCGGGGTGCTGGCGGTGGTCGACCCGCGCCGGCTGGACGTGGTCTTCGCCAATCTGATCGGCAACGCGCTTAAGCACGGCGGCTCGCCGGTCCGGGTCACCGTGACCAAGCGGCCCGGTGAGCACGAGGACGACGGCGAGGTCGTGGTCGCGGTCTCGGACAGCGGTCCGGGCATCCCCGAGGACGTCCTGCCCCACGTCTTCGACCGCTTCTACAAGGCCGACAAGGGCCGGGCCCGCTCGGAGGGCAGCGGGCTGGGGCTCTCCATCGCGATGGCCAACGCGCAGATCCACGGCGGCACCATCACCGCCGCCAACGCCCCGGCCGGGTCCGGCGGGGGCGCGGTGTTCACGCTGACCCTGCCGGTGGTGCCGCCCGCCCGACGGCAGCCGGCGGCCCGGCCGGGCGGTGCGGGTGGCACGGGCGGGCAGGACTCGGGGGATTCGACGGACGGATCCGAGCGAGATCGGAACAGTGAGCACGGTGCGTAGAACGACGAGCCCGGCGGCGGCGCCCGGCCGACCGTCCCCGCGGGAGTACCGGAGGGTCGCGCCGGCCCGGTCGGCCGCGTTCGGCTGGGCCGCCGCGTTGGGGGTGGCCGCGCTGACCGCCGGGCTGGCGACCGGCTGCGGGATCCGGCCCACCGCGGTGCCGGTGGACGCCGGCTCGCCCGCCGTCCGAACCGCCTGTCCCAGTCCGGGCGCCCCCGGCACGCCGACTCCGGCCAGTCCGAAGGGACCGGTCCGGCTCTCCCCGACGGCGTCGCCGGTCCCGGCGGTCTCCACCGCACCGAGCGTGCCGACGGCCGGCCCCGGCGGCCCGACGGCCGGTCCCAGCAGCTGCGGCTGAGCCGGGCCGGCCGGGGCCGGGAACCGGAAGTCGGACCCTCGCGTCCTTCGAGGCGTGCAGCGAGATGGCACCGGCGCGCGAACGGCGCACGGCAGCGTGCGGATCGACGACCGGCGGAAGCCCGAGGGGGTACCGCCGCAGGGCCGTCCTTCGCCCGACCCCGACGCGCTGCCGGCCCGCCTCCGGACCGTCGGCGTCGTCCTGCTGGCGCTCTACTTCGTCGCGCTCGGCTGGTACGCGCAGCACGCGGTGGCGATGCCCTGGGCGTATGACGGCAACCTCACGCCGTTCGCCTCGGTGCGCGCCGACCTGGAGGTCGGCGGGACCGACGGCCTGCTCCGGACCGCCGGCGGCCTGCTCAGCACGGCCCCGCTGGGCGTGCTGCTGCCGATGGCCGGCGGGCGGCTGCGGGTCTCGGCGGTGGGCTCGTTCCTGCACTGCCTCGGGCTCAGCACGCTGATCGCGACGGCGCTGGAGGCGGCCCGCGAGACGCTGGCCGGGCAGCTGCCCAACGTCGACCGGGTGCTGCTGGGGGTGATCGGCGCGGGCGTGCTGCACCTCGCGGTGGTCCCGGCGGGGCGGGCGGTGCTGCGGGCCAGGCTGCGCCGCCCGCGGGGCGTCGAGCGGGTGGCGGCGGCGCCGGTGGTCGCCCCCGCACCCGCGGCACGCGCGCCCGAGCCGGCACCGGTCGCACCCCGGCCGACCACCGGCGTTCGCACCTGCCGCTCCGCCCGGCGCACCACGCTCGCCCAGCGGCAGCTCGGCAGCCCGCCGTGCGTCGTGACGGCGCCCGACCGCACCGCCGGCGCGCACTGGCTGCACCGCGCCCGCTGGGTGCGGATGCGCCGGGCCGGCTGGCTACGGCGGGCCCGGCGCCCGCACCCGGGACGGCCCGCCGGCACCGCGCCCGGCCGGCTCACCGGTGGGCACCGCACCATCGCCCCGGCCCGCACCGGCCCGGCCCTGCGACCTCCGGTCCTGGCCAGCGCCGACCTCCGCTGACCAGCGAGCCCTTCGTCCACCCCGGTTCGCGCGCTCCCCGCCGCGTTCCCCTCCGGGCCGAACCCTGAGCGGCCCCCGAGAGCGCCCCCACCCGTCCCCGGGAGAGACCGGGGGCGCGAATCGCCATCCGGTCTGACGCCCCCGCGCCGAGCCGCCCCGAGGATGGAATCAGCCCGCCCGGACCAGCCGGGACCGGCCCACTACCGCTCGGAGCCCGCCATGCGCACCCTCGCCCGCCCCCGCCACAACCGTTTGCTCGCCGGAGTCTGCGCCGGGGTCGCCGAGCGCTTCGGCCTCACCCCGTGGACCGTCCGGCTGATCTTCCTGGCGTCCTGCCTGCTCCCCGGCCCGCAGTTCCTGATCTACCTGGCCCTCTGGCTGCTCCTCCCGCAGGAGCCCTGAGGCCGCCCCGGGAACGCCGCGGGGCCGCCCACACCGCGTCACGCGGCACGAACGGCCCAGGGCCTGCACGACCACCGGAGCCCGCCGGCCGGCCAACCGACCGGAGCCGCGCCGACAGCCCGTCAGCGTCAGCCGCCCAGCCCACCGCCCAGCGGCAGCGCGCCCTTGACCAGCCCGGTGACCTGGTCGCTCTGCGCCGCCTTCGTCACCGCGCTCAACGGCGTGCCGACCGCCGGCATGCCACGGGTGGCGGCACGGTTGGCCTGGCCGGCCGGGGCGCCCGCGTTCGGGTTGAGGGTGCCGGTGGTCCGCGAGACCGCGCCGCCGACCGCCGGGGTCTTGTTGAGCGCGCCGGTGGTGGTGTTGGTGAGCCCGCTGGTGCCGCTGGTCAGCCCGTCGGGGCTGCCGAGGCCACCGAGCGGGCCGCCGGCCGCCGCGGCGGAGGCGGAACCGGCCGCGACCGCCGCCAGGGCAACACCGAGCGCCGCGGTACCGGCGGCCTTGAGAGTGGCCTGCTTCATGAGTCCGTCCTCGTGTCCTCGTCGGGCCGGCGCACCGCGATCGCCGGGCCGAGTCGAGGCCGCCCGGGCGTCCGCCGCTGCGCCGTTGTCAGCAGTGACCCGAGAACCGTAGACAGACGGCTGGACGCGAATCAAAGACGCGTCACCCACACGGATGACTCGTCGGGACAATGCGAAGGGCGGCCGGAACAAGCGTCCTGACCGCCCATCGCTATCAGCTCATCCGTCCGGTTCAGGCACCGCCGCCGAACAGCCACTCCGCCTTGAGCTCCGCGTAGCCGGGCTTGATCACGTCGTTGATCATGGCCAGCCGCTCGTCGAAGGGCAGGAACGCGGACTTCATCGCGTTGATGGTGAACCACGCCATGTCGTCCAGGGTGTAGCCGAAGGCGTCCACCAGGTGCGCGAACTCCTGGCTCATGCTGGTCCCGCTCATCAGCCGGTTGTCGGTGTTCACGGTGATCCGGAACTTCAGCCGGCTGAGCAGCCCGATCGGGTGCTCAGCGTACGAACTCGCCGCCGCCGTCTGCAGGTTGGAGGTCGGGCACATCTCCAGCGGGATCCGCTTGTCGCGCACGTAGGCGGCCAGCCGGCCGAGCTCGACCGTGCCGTCCTCGTTCACCGTGATGTCGTCGATGATCCGCACGCCGTGGCCCAGCCGGTCGGCACCGCAGCACTGCAGGGCCTCCCAGATCGACGGCAGGCCGAAGGCCTCGCCCGCGTGGATGGTGAAGTGGTTGTTCTCGCCCTTGAGGTAGTCGAAGGCGCCCTGGTGGCGGGTCGGCGGGTGGCCCGCCTCGGCACCGGCGATGTCGAAGCCGACCACGCCGGCGTCGCGGTGCCGGTTGGCGAGCTCGGCGATCTCCTGCGAACGGGCGGCGTGCCGCATCGCGGTGAGCAGCGTGCCGACCTTGATCCGGTTGCCCTTGGCCCGGGCGTTGGCCTCGCCGAGGCGGAAGCCCTCGTTGACCGCCTCGACGACCTCGTCGAGGGTCAGGCCGCCCTCCAGGTGCTGCTCGGGGGCGTAGCGCACCTCGGCGTAGACCACGCCGTCGGCGGCCAGGTCCTCGGCGCAGTCGGCGGCGACCCGGACCAGCGCCTCGCGGGTCTGCATCACGGCGCAGGTGTGCGCGAAGGTCTCCAGGTAGCGGACCAGCGAGCCGGAGTCGGCGGCTTCCCGGAACCAGATGCCGAGCTTGACCGGGTCGGTGGTGGGGAGCCCCTGGTAGCCGCTGGCGGCGGCCAGTTCGACGATCGTCTCGGGGCGGAGGCCACCGTCCAGGTGGTCGTGGAGCACGACCTTGGGGGCGCGGCGGATCTGGTCGGCGGTGGGGATGCGCGGGGCCGTGGTGCCCGCGGGAACGGGGATCTGCTTCTCCATTGCGGGAGTGTAAGGCCTACGCGCGTAGATGCATACTCGACGCACCGTCGGATCCGCGCGCCGCCCGCCGGCCCCGGCTGCCGCCCGGTCGTGGTCCCGTCCTGGTGCCAGTCGTGAGCCCAGTCGTGAGTCCAGTCGTGGTCCCAGTCGTGGTCTCAGTCGTGGTCCAGCAGCCGCCCCCGACGGGACAGCACGAAGTCCCGGAAGGCCCGGGCCGGCGGCGTCAGCGGGCGCCCGGCCACCCAGGCCAGGCCGATCGCCCGGCGGGTCCGCGGCGCCGTCACCGCCAGGTCCACCACCCCCGGCCTTGGCACCAGCCCCGGCGGCAGCAGCGCCACCCCCAGCCCGGCCGCGACCAGCCCGCGCAGCGTCTCGGCCTCCTCCCCCTCGAAGGCGATCCGCGGGGTGAAGCCGGCCTGCGCGCAGAAGTCGTCGGTGATCGCCCGCAGGCCGTAGCCCTTCTCGACCGCCACGAACGGCTCCTCGGCGACCTCCGCCAGCCGGATCCGCCGCCGCCCGGCCAGCCGGTGGTCGGCCGGCACCACCAGGTGCAGCCGCTGCTCGTCCAGCGGACGGGCGACCAGCGCCGGGTCGTCCGGGAGCGGCGAGACCAGGCAGAGGTCCAACTCGCCGGCCCGCAGCCGGTCCAGCATCGCCGCCACGTAGTCCTGCACCAGCTGGAACCGCACCTGCGGGTGCTCGGCCCGGAAGCCGCGCAGCAGCGCGGGCACCGCGTCCGTCCCCATGGTGTGCAGGAACCCGAACGCCACCCGCCCGGCGGCCGGATCGGCCTCCGCCCGGGCCGCCTCGACACCGCGCTCGACCTCGGCCAGCGCCCGCTCCACCGCGCCGAGCAGCAGCCGGCCGGCCCGGGTCAGCCGGACCGTCCGACCCTCCCGGGCCAGCAGCGCCACCCCGAGGTCCGCCTCCAGCCGGGCCACCGCCCGGGAGAGCGTGGGCTGCGGCATGCCGAGCGACTCGGCGGCCCGGGTGACGTGTTCCAGCCGGGCCACCGCGGCGAACTGCGCCAGCCGGGGCGCCAGCAGCACCGACGGCGCGTCCGGCTCGATCTCGGCCGGCCGCGCCGGCGGGGGCTCGGAACTCCACTCATGCGACACGGCATGAATTATCGGCTTCCCATGCATTGGACGCATCAGAGCGCGCGGGGCTAGCGTCAGGGACATGCTTCCCGCCGATACCGGGGCATCCGCTACGGACGTGCCGGATGCCCTCACCCCGGACCTCCGGCTCCGCCCCGGCCAGCGCGACTTCCGCCGCTCCAACCTGGCCCTCTTCGCGGCGGGCGTGGCCACCTTCGTGCTGCTGTACGCCACCCAGGGCCTGCTGCCACTGCTCTCCGCCGATCTCCACCTGACGCCGGGCCAGGCCAGCTGGACCACCTCCGCCGCCACCTTCGGCCTGGCCCTGGCGCTGCTCCCGGCCAGTGCGCTCTCCGACCGGTACGGACGGATCACGGTGATGACCGTCTCGATGCTGGCCGCCTCGGTGATCGCGCTGGCGCTGCCGTTCGCCCCCGGGCTGGGCGCGCTCACCGCGCTGCGGGCGCTCCAGGGCGCGGCACTGGCCGGCCTGCCCGCCACCGCGATGGCCTACCTCGCCGAGGAGGTGCACCCGAGCGCGCTGGCCTCCGCGATGGGCCTGTACGTGGCGGGCAACAGCGTCGGCGGGATGGCCGGCCGGCTGGTCGCCGGCTGGGTCGGCGCGGCCTGGGGCTGGCGCTGGGGGCTGGCCGCCGCCGCCCTGTTGGCACTGCTCGCCACCGCCGGGTTCCGGCTGCTGATCCCGGCCGCCCGGCACTTCCGGCGCGGCCCGGTGGACGCCCGCGCGCTGGGCCGGACCGTCGCCGGCCACCTGCGCAACCCGCTGCTGCTGCGCCTCTACGCGCTGGGCGCGCTCTTCATGGCGGTGTTCGGCACGGTCTACAACACCATGGGCTTCCGGCTGGTCGCCGCGCCCTTCCACCTGCCGCAGTCGCTGGCCGCCTCGATCTTCGTGGTCTACCTGGTCGGCACCGCCTCCTCGGCCGGCGCCGGCCGGCTCACCGCCCGGCTCGGCCGGCGCGGCACCCTCTACGTCGCGATCGGACTCACCACGGCCGGCCTGCTGCTCTCACTGGCCGACTCGCTGGCCGGCGCGCTGCTCGGCCTGGTCCTGATCACCGCGGGCTTCTTCGCCGGCCACGCGACCGCCTCCTCCTCGGTCGGCCGCAGCACCACCACCGGCCGCGCCCAGGCCTCGGCGCTCTACCTGATCGCCTACTACCTCGGCAACAGCCTCGGCGGCACCCTCGGCGCCGACGCCTACCACTCCACCGGCTGGCCGGGCGCGGCCACCGTGGGCCTGACCGCGATGGCGCTGGCGGCGGTGATCACGCTGTACGCCAGCTGGCGAGCGAGCACGGCCCGCAGGCAGGCGCCAGTCGTCACCCTCCAGGCATGAGCCCCGCCCCGGCGACCACCCCGGACGAGCGTCGAGCCGGGCCATCCGGATCCCGCTCAGATCCGCACCCGTTCCACCGGGTTCCGCCGGTCCAGCGAGGCCGCCCGGCAGAGCTTCGGTACGTGAGAGCCATCGGTGGAGGCCACCTTCACCGGGCCCACGGTGGAGGCCGCGGTGGCGACCACGATGGCGTCCACCACGTTGTCGTGCCCGTCCAGGCCAGCGTCCTCCAGCAGCAATCCCCGGCTGCCGGTCCGCTCCTCGATCTGCTCGGCCAGCGAACCAATAGTGGGATATTGAGAGCCGAAGAGCGCGCGGGAACTCCGCGGGGGCGCGCCACGGCTGTGGCGCGCCCCCGCGAAGAACTCGGCCCGTTACGCGATGCGGTCCAGGATGATCGGGGCCGGGGTGAACTCGGTGCCCGCCGGAGCGACCTGGATGCCGCCCTCCAGGGACTCGATGGCGTAGTCGAAGCGCTCCGGGGTGTCGGTGTGCAGGGTCAGCAGCGGCTGGCCGGCGGTGACGGTGTCGCCGGGCTTGGCGTGCAGCTCGACGCCTGCGCCGGCCTGCACCGGGTCCTCCTTGCGGGCGCGGCCGGCGCCCAGGCGCCAGGCGCAGACGCCGACGGCGTAGGCGTCCAGCGAGGTGAGCACGCCGCTGGCCGGGGCGTTGATGACGTGCTGCTCACGGGCGACCGGGAGCGGGGCGTCCACGTCGCCGCCCTGGGCGGTGATCATGCGGCGCCAGTGGTCCATCGCCGAGCCGTCCTTGAGCGCCTCGGCCGGGTCCTTGCCGTGCACGCCGGCCGCGGCCAGCATCTCGCGGGCCAGCGCGACGGTCAGCTCGACCACGTCGGCCGGACCGCCGCCCGCCAGCACCTCGACCGACTCGCGGACCTCCAGGGCGTTGCCCGCGGTCAGGCCGAGCGGGGTGGACATGTCGGTGAGCAGGGCGACCGTGTTGACCTCGGCGCCGCGGCCGAGGCCGACCATGGTGCGGGCCAGCTCCCGGGCGTCGTCCAGGTTCTTCATGAAGGCGCCGGAGCCGACCTTGACGTCCAGCACCAGCGCGCCGGTGCCCTCGGCGATCTTCTTCGACATGATCGAGGAGGCGATCAGCGGGATCGCCTCGACCGTGCCGGTCACGTCGCGCAGCGCGTAGAGCTTCTTGTCGGCCGGGGCCAGCCCGTCGCCGGCGGCACAGATCACCGCGCCGGCGTCGCGCAGCACGGCCATCATCTCGTCGTTGGAGAGCAGCGCCCGCCAGCCGGGGATCGACTCCAGCTTGTCCAGGGTGCCGCCGGTGTGGCCGAGGCCGCGCCCGGAGAGCTGCGGTACGGCCGCGCCACAGGCGGCGACCAGCGGGGCCAGCGGCAGGGTGATCTTGTCGCCGACGCCGCCGGTGGAGTGCTTGTCGGAGGTCGGCAGCGGCAGGGCGGAGAAGTCCATCCGGACGCCCGAGCGGATCATCGCGTCGGTCCAGCGGCTGATCTCGCGCAGGTTCATGCCGTTCAGCAGGATGGCCATGGCCAGCGCCGACATCTGCTCGTCGGCCACCTCGCCGCGGGTGTAGGCGTCGATCACCCAGTCGATCTGAGCGTCGGTCAGCTCGTGGCGGTCGCGCTTGGCCCTGATGACGGAGATGGCGTCCATGTGGTGCTCCAGAGGGAAGTGGAAGCGGGGTGGAAGGGAAGAGCAGGAAGAAGGGGAAAACGCGAACGACGCGGGGGCGGCCACTGCTCAAGGCCGCCCCCGCGCCACTCTACGCGCGTCACTGACGCTTCTGCCAGATCCGGTCCAGAGCGGTCCGGGTGGCGTTCCGGAGGCCTACAGGTGCTCGGGCCCGAAGGCCTCCGGCAGCACCTCGGACATCGGCCGGATGCCCGAGGGCAGGTCCACCAGCAGCTCCGGCCCGCCGTGCTCGTAGAGCAGTTGGCGGCAGCGCCCGCACGGGACCAGCAGCTGCCCGCGGCCGTCCACGCAGGTGAAGGCGGTCAGCCGGCCACCGCCGCTGGCGTGCAGCGCGGAGACCAGACCGCACTCGGCGCACAGGCCGAGGCCGTACGAGGCGTTCTCCACGTTGCAGCCGGTCACCGTGCGGCCGTCGTCGACCAGGGCGGCCGCCCCGACCGGGAAGTTGCTGTACGGGGCGTACGCCCGGGACATCGCGTCCCGGGCCGCCGCGCGCAGCGCCTCCCAGTCGGGTGCCGGCGCCGAGGCCCGGTCGGCCGTCACTTGCCCTGACCCTTGCGGTAGATCTGACCGTCGGCCTTCGGCGGCCGCAGTCGCTGCGCCGACAGCACCAGCACCACCAGGGTGATGATGTACGGGGTCGCCACGATCAGCGGACGCGGCACCGCGCTGGAGTCCGCGTACCAGGCCGCCAGGCCGGCCGCGCAGGCCAGGCTGACCAGCGCCGGAACGAAGCGGCGGCGGTACAGCTGCCAGAGCGTCAGCAGCGCCAGCACCAGCGCGACCACCAGCAGCAGCACGTGCACCGAGTTCGGGTCGCGCAGCTGGAGGCTGTCGGTGAAGCCGAACAGGCTCGCGCCGACGGCCAGGCCACCCGGCATCCAGTTACCGAAGATCATCGCGGCGAGACCGATGTACCCGCGGCCGCCGGTCTGACCGTCCTGGAAGTTGCTCGCCGCGACCATCGAGAGGTACGCGCCGCCGAGGCCGGCGAAGGCACCGGAGGCGGTCACCGCGAGGTACTTGTACTTGTAGACGTTCACACCCAGCGACTCGGCCGCGATCGGGTTCTCACCGCAGGAGCGCAGCCGCAGGCCGAAGCTGGTGCGCCAGAGCACGAAGTAGCTGGCCACCAGCAGCACGCCCGCCAGCAGGGTGACCACCGAGAGGTCGGTGACGAAGCCGCCGAGCACGCCCGCGACGTCCGAGACGAAGAACCAGTGGTGGTTCTCGATCCCGTCCAGCCAGGACGACAGCCCGGGAACGGTGATGCTGGGCAGTTGGGGCGTCGGCGGGGACTTCGAGGCGCCGGCACCGGCCGAGACGTAGTCCGGGTAGTAGATCCGGTTGACGTACAGGCAGATGCCCGGGATCAGCAGGTTGATACCGACACCGGAGACGATGTGGTCCACGCCGAAGCCGACGGTGATCACCGCGTGCAGCAGGCCGCCCAGCGCACCGCCGATCATGCCGGCCAGCAGGCCGACCCAGGGGTTGACCAGGTAGCCGGTCCAGGCGCCGCAGAAG
Organism: Kitasatospora sp. NPDC024654; assembly: GCF_055559155.1. Lineage (NCBI taxonomy): Bacteria > Bacillati > Actinomycetota > Actinomycetes > Kitasatosporales > Streptomycetaceae > Kitasatospora > Kitasatospora sp. NPDC024654. The sequence goes on along the minus strand of NZ_JBVHLF010000003.1, from coordinate 135,612 downwards.
GTGCCGGCCGCCATCATGCCCTCGAGACCGATGTTGACCACACCGGCCCGCTCGGCCCAGAGACCGCCCAGACCCGCCATGCCGATCGGCACGGCCGAGCCCAGCGCGGCCTCCATCTGGCCGGAGGAGGTCAGGTCGTGGCTGCCGGTGAGGGCGCCGACCACCGAGAAGAGCAGCAGCGCTCCGGCGGTCAGCAGCAGCACGACGGGCAGCGAGAGCCGCTTGCCGCTCTTGGTCGGCGCCGCCTTGGCGGGCGCCTTGGCAGGTGCCGTGGTCGCGGTGCTCATGCCGCCACCTCCTTCTTCACGGCCGAAGCGGCCTGAGCGGCGAGCTGGGCGCCGACCTTCTGCTGCTGGCGCTTGAGGCCGAAGCGGCGCACCAGCTCGTAGGCGACGACCACGCAGATGACGATGGTGCCTTCCATGACGTTGACGATCTCGGGCGGGAAGCCCTGCAACGGCAGCTGGCCGCCGGTGGCGTCCAGGAAGGCCCACAGCAGCGCGGCGAAGGCGATGCCGAGCGGGGTGTTGCGGCCCAGCAGCGCGATGGCGATACCGGTGAAGCCGAGGCCCACCTGGAAGCCCTGGCCGAAGACGTGCGAGTTCTGCAGCAGGTCCGGCATGCCGATCAGACCGGCCAGCGCGCCGGAGATGCACATGCTGGTCAGCACCATCCGCTTGACGTTGACGCCGCTCGCGGCGGCGGCCGACTCGGAGCGGCCGGTGGCGCGCAGGTCGAAGCCGAACCGGGTGCGGGTCAGCACCAGCTGGAAGCCCACGCCGACGGCGGCCGCGACGAAGATGAAGCCGTAGAGCTGGCCGCCCTGGGTGGTGATGCTGAAGAAGTCGCTGGAGGTCGCCATCGTCTTGGTCTGGATGCCGTAGGTGACCCCGCCCGTCTTCGGCGCGAGGATCCCCGGCACCAGCAGCACGCCGATGATGGCGGTGGTGATGGAGTTCAACATGATGGTCGAGATGACCTCGTTGACCCCGCGGGTGACCTTGAGGACACCCGCGACGCCCGCCCAGGCCGCGCCGATCAGCATCGCGACGATCAGCACCAGCGGGATCTCGATGAACGAGGGCAGGTTCACCGTGGCACCGACGAAGGCGGCACCCATCATCGCCAGCTGGTACTGGCCGTCGGCGCCGATGTTGAACAGGTTCATCCGGAAGCCGAAGGCGACCGCGACACCGGCGAGGTAGTAGGTGATGGCCTTGTTGAGGACCGCGACCTGCCCGTTGGAGGCGAAGCCGTAGTTGGCCATGGTCTGGAAGGCCTGGACCGGGTTCTTGCCGGAGACCAACAGCAGGACCGAGCAGATCAGCACGGAGATGATGACCGCGAGGACGGGCGCGGCCAGGCCGAGAACCATCCGCTCGCGGTCGATCCGCTGCAGGAAGCCGCGCTTGGCGGGTTCAGTGGAGGTGGTCATGTGGGTCACTCCCCCGCCTGGGTGCCGGGGTCGGCGGCGGTGTCGGTGGTGGTGTCGTCCGACTCCTCGGCGGAGGAGTCGTCGGCCGCGGAGTCGTCAGCCGCGGTCGTGTCGGCCGCGGAGTCGTCAGCCGCGGTCGTGTCGGCCGCGGAGTCGTCAGCCGCAGTGCTGTCGGCCGCGGAGTCGTCAGCGGTCGCGTCGGCCGCGTGGCCGTCCAGGTGCCCGCCCGGCTCGTCGCTGCGGCCGTGCTCCTCTGCGGTGATCGCGGCGGCCTCGACCAGCGCCTCCTCGTCGGACTCGATGTGGCCGGCGGCCGCACCGGTCATCGCGGTGCCCAGGTCCTCGGCGGTGACCGTGGCCGGGTCCGCGTCGGCGACCAGACGGCCGCGGTAGATCACCCGGATGGTGTCGGAGAGCCCGATCAGCTCGTCCAGGTCCGCGGAGATCAGCAGGACGGCCAGGCCCTCGCGCTGCGCGGAGCGGATCTGCTCCCAGATCTGCGCCTGGGCGCCGACGTCCACACCGCGGGTCGGGTGGGCGGCGATCAGCAGCTTGGGGTCGTGGCTCATCTCGCGGCCGATGATCAGCTTCTGCTGGTTGCCGCCGGAGAGCGAGGCCGCGGTGACCTCGATGCCGGGGGTGCGGACGTCGTACTCCTGGACGATCCGCAGGGTGTCCTGCCGCGCGGCGGCCGGGTCGAGCCGGAAGCCCTTGGAGTTCGGCGCCTCGGTGACGTGGCCGAGGATCCGGTTCTCCCACAGCGGGGCCTCCAGCAGCAGGCCGTGCCGGTGCCGGTCCTCGGGGATGTAGCCGATGCCGGCCTCCCGACGGGCCCGGGTGAGCAGCTTGCTGAGGTCGGCGCCGTCCAGCGTGACGGCGCCTGCGTCCAGCGGGAGCATGCCCATGATGGCCTCGACCAGTTCGGCCTGGCCGTTGCCCTCGACACCCGCGATGCCGAGGATCTCGCCCTTGCGGATCCGCAGCGAGATGTCGTCCAGCACCACGCGCTCGATGCCCTCGGCGTCGCGCTTGGCGATCCGCAGGCCCTCGACCCTGAGCATCTCGGTCTCGGTGACGGTCGACTCGCGGCTCTCCGGGGAGGGCAGCTCGGCGCCGACCATCAGCTCGGCCAGCTGGCGGGCGGTGACGCTCTTCGGGTCCGCGTCGCCGACCGTGGTGCCGCGGCGGATCACGCTGATCGCGTCCGCCACCGAGAGCACCTCGTGCAGCTTGTGCGAGATGAAGATGACGGTGACGCCCTCGGACTTGAGCTCCCGCAGGTTGCCGAAGAGCGCGTCCACCTCCTGCGGGACCAGGACGGCGGTCGGCTCGTCCAGGATCAGGATCCGGGCACCGCGGTAGAGCACCTTGAGGATCTCGACCCGCTGGCGGTCGGCCACGCCGAGGTCCTCGACCAGGGCGTCCGGCCGGACGTTCAGGCCGTACTGCTCGGAGATCTCCAGGACCTTCTGCTTGGCCTTGGCGCCGATGCCGTGCAGCTTCTCGCCGCCGAGGACGACGTTCTCCAGCACGGTGAGGTTGTCGGCCAGCATGAAGTGCTGGTGGACCATGCCGATGCCGCGGGCGATGGCGTCCGCGGGGGTGTGGAACTCCACCTGCTCGCCGTTGATGGCGATGGTGCCCTCGTCGGGGCGCTGCATCCCGTAGAGGATCTTCATCAGCGTCGACTTGCCGGCGCCGTTCTCACCCATCAGGGCGTGCACGGTGCCAGGGCGGACGGTGATGTCGATGTCGTGGTTGGCCACGACACCCGGGAAGCGCTTGGTGATACCGCGCAGTTCGACGGCCGCAGGCGCCGTCCCCACGCTGGGGCTACCTCCCTTGCTGAGGGAGGGGTCGGAAGCGGTGATGGCGATCTCCTGGAGGTGAGCAGACGCGTCGTTGCGCTGGGGAGGCCAGTAGTGCTGCGAAACGGCGCTGTGGGACGCCGCGAGCGGGGAGGTGCGCGCGGGTTTCATTCGGGGGCGCACAGCCCCGGAGGGAAGGCAGGGGCCCGGCGGGATGCGCTCGCGCGCGACCCACCGGGCCCCTCCCTGTCATGCGTGGTGCTGGCGGGCGGTCAGCGGCTGTGGGTGCCGCCGCCCGGTGTCAGCGGGTGGATCAGTTGGCCGGCGGCGCGGTCGGAACGGTGATCTGGCCGGAGATGATCTGCTGGGTGGCCGCGTCCAGCTTGGCCTTCAGGTCGTCGATGTGACCACCGGTGGTGGCCAGGCCGACACCGCCCGACTTCAGGTCGAAGCGCTGGATACCGGTCAGCGGGGTGCCGTTCTTCACGCTCTGGATGTACGCGTAGACCGCGTTGTTCACGTTCTTGAGCGCCGAGGTGAGGATGCTGTTCTTGTACGCGGCCAGCGCGGGCTGCTTGGCCTGGTCGGTGTCGACACCGATCACCCAGGCGCCCGGCTTGGCGGCGACGGCCTGGATGGCACCGGTGCCGGAGGCGCCGGCGGCCGTGTAGATGACGTCGTCACCCTTGTCCAGCTGGCCCTGTGCGGCCTCCTTGCCCTTGGCGGGGTCGGAGAAACCGGTGTTGTCCGGCGGGGTGGTCAGGTAGGTGACGTCGACCTTGATGCTCGGGTCGACCGAGGCGACACCCGCCCGGTAACCGGCCTCGAACTTCTTGATCAGCTGGGACTGCACACCGCCGATGAAGCCGACCTGCTTGGTCTTGGTCTTGCTGGCGGCGGCGATGCCGGCGAGGTAGGAGCTCTCCTGCTCGGTGAACTCCAGCGAGGTCACGTTGCTCGGCTGGGACGGGTCGTCCGAGTCGATGATCGCGAACTTGACGTTCGGGTGCTCCTTGGCGACCGCGTCAACGGCGGGCTGGTAGAGGAAGCCGACCGCGATGATCGGGTTGTACCCCGCGTCGACCAGGCTCTCCAGGCGGTTCTGCTTGTCGGAGTCGGCCTCACCGGCCTTGGCCTCGGCCTCGTCGACCTGGATGCCGAAGTCCTGCTTGGCCTTGTCGAGGCCCGCGGCGGCGGAGTCGTTGAAGCCCTGGTCCCCACGGCCACCGACGTCGTAGGCCATACCGACCTTGAGGCCGGAGGAACCGGAGGAGCTGCTGCTGGTGGTGGTGCTCTGTGCGCCGCAAGCGGCGAGCGAGGCGATGCCCAGGGATCCCGAGAGCACAACCGCGGCGAGCTTTACTGAACGGCGCAAGGGAGTTCTCCTTCTACACACCCGTTTGGCGTGGTCTGGCGGAAACCGTAACGCGCGTAGAACACAGTTGTGTCACGGGCAGCCGGGGCATCCGGGTTGTTATCAAAACGTGGCAATTCAACCCGTCCCATCGGGAACACGCCCGAAGCCGACACCAGCCAACCCCCTTGAGTCGCTTAATGATCGTAATCCGGACACTCACCGACCGGGCGGCCGCCCCCTCCTTATAGAGCGACGGACAGCACGAGGGCCCGGCGGAGGTTCCGCCGGGCCCTCGGAGAAAACACGACTACTTGACCACGTGCTCCTGGGCGAGCGAGACAAAGAGTTCGACGCCCACCGCGATGGCACGTTCGTCCACGTCGAAGCGGCCCTGATGGAGATCGCGGACGGTCGTCTCGTCCGGCGCGCGGACGCCGAGCCGGGCCAGCGCGCCGGGGGCGTGCTCCAGGTACCAGGAGAAGTCCTCGCCCCCCAGGCTCTGTTCCGTTTCCTCCACGACTTCTTCACTTCCATCACCGAACTGAAGATTCATCGCCTTTTCCAGCACCGCGATGGAGCTGGCCTCGTTCACCACCGGCGGCACGCCCCGGTGGTAGTCGAGGGTCCACTTCGCTCGATGGGTTTCGGCCAACTTGGTGATCAGCTCGTGCAGCACGTCCGGTGCCCCGCGCCAGCCGGGCAGCTCCAGGCAGCGGACGGTGCCCTCCAGCTCGGCGTGCTGCGGGATCACGTTCGGCGCCGAACCGGAGGCGATCCGGCCCCAGACCAGGCTGACGCCCCAGCGCGGGTCCATCCGGCGGGCGAACGCGGCCGGCAGGTCGGCGGCCACCTTGGCGATCGCGGTGACCAGGTCGGTGGTCAGGTGCGGCCGAGCGGTGTGGCCGCCGGGCCCGTCCAGGTGCAGCACCAGCCGGTCGCAGGCCGAGGTGATCGCCCCGACCTTCAGGCCCACCTTTCCCACCAGCACCTTCGGGTCGCAGTGCACCGCGAAGATCCGCTCCACCCCGGCCATCCCGCCGGCCTCGATCACCTCCAGAGCACCACCGGGCATCACCTCCTCGGCGGGCTGGAAGATCAGCCGCACCGGCCGCCGCAGCCGCCCCTCGCGCAGCGCGTCACCCAGTACCAGCCCGGCGCCCAGCGCGATCGCGGTGTGCACGTCGTGGCCGCAGGCGTGGGCCCGGCCGGGGACCGTCGAGCGGTACGGGACCTCGGACTTGGCGTCGTCGATGGGCAGCGCGTCGATGTCCGCGCGGAAGGCCAGCAGCGGTGCGCCGGCCGGCGCGTCGGCCGGCACCAGATCGACCGTCAGTCCGGTGCCGCCGGGCAGCACCTTCGGATCCAGGCCCGCCCTGCGCAACCGCTCGACCAGCAACGAGGTGGTGCGGAACTCCTGTCGCCCCAGCTCCGGGTGGCGGTGCAGGTCGCGCCGGAAGGCGATCAGCTCCGCCTCGTAACCCCCGACCCGCGCCCGCAGCGAACCCCGCCCGGCGGCCGCCGGACCGGGTGCGGCGGACCGGCGTCCGGCGGCTGCCGCGGCGACGGTGGCCGGTGAGGGCGTGCGCCCGGCGACGGAACGGACCTGGGGGGGCGCCTGTTCGGCGGAGTGAGGCTGGTTCACCCCAACAAGGGTATGTCCGCGGCCGGATTTTGGCCTGGGTTCTGCGGAAGAAGCACCCGGATTGGCGCATACACGGCCGGGGGGTGGGTATGACATCGGAATTTGGCCGCCTTCCCCGGCTGACGCCGCGCTGGGTCATGGCCCTGTGCAACGACCGAGCGGCCGTCCGGTCACGTCTCGCGGGCACCGCAGGTCACCCAGTGCGCCGGGGGCGCATCACACCCGAATGGCCGGCATGTTTCAAGATCCGGACGCACTGGTCATGTGCTGGTAAAAAATTCAGACAAAGTCTTGAGCTTCGACCATCCGAGCGAATAGACAACGAGCGCACAGTCAAACCTCGCAGCCGCTCGACGCTCCGTCAGGAGCCAGGTCGGGCGGGGCGATCCGCCATGCCCGCGTCCGGCCGCGCCCACGAGGCGCGGCCGAGCCGCCGTCAGACATCCCTGCTCCGCAGGTGATGCGGCCCAGCCATGAGAGTGGGGAACCCACGTGCCAGCAGCTGTTCGCAGCCGGCTCTCCCGGATAGCAGTGGCGGCTCCGGCCGCCGCCGCGCTCGTCCTGGGAACGCTCGCGATCGCCTCCCCCGCGATCGCTGACACCACCTCCGACGGCCCCGGTGCCGCCAAGGCGCTCCAGGGGACCAGCCCCGCCTGGGCCACGCCCCAGGCCGACGCCGGCGCGGTGCCCGACGGCACCCCGGCCACCGCCCGGGTCTACCTGGCCGGCAGGGACCCGCAGGGGCTGGCCGCCTTCGCGCAGGCCGTCTCCTCGCCGGGCTCCTCGCTGTACGGCGAGTTCCTCTCCGCGTCCGACGTCAAGGCCCGCTTCGGGCCCAGCGAGCAGCAGGTCAAGGCGGTGACCGACTGGGTCACCGGCGCCGGTCTCAAGGTCACCGCGACCACCGAGCACTACGTCGAGGTCAGCGGCACCACCGCGGGCATGGCCAAGGCCTTCGGCACCCAGTTCCGCAACTACCGCACCGCGGACGGCACGCAGAGCGCCCCCGCCTCCGACGCGGTGGTCCCGGCCAGTGTCGCCAACGCCGTGCTGGACATCGGCGGGCTGACCAGCGTCAACCAGAAGTCGGCCTCGCAGGCCGTCTCGGTGGCCGCCGCCGAGGCCAAGGCCGAGGGCCGGAACCCCGCCGCGCAGTCGGCCCGTTCGGCCGCCGCGCCGCAGGCCACCACCGACGCCAAGGGGCAGAACACCCTGCCGACCACGCCGACCTGCTCGGACGACGGCTACGGCTCGAAGACCGCCAAGGGCGCACCCACCGGCTACGAGAAGAACGACCCCTTCGCCCCGTGCAGTTACGTCCCGAGCCAGCTGCGCAAGGCGTACGGCGTGACCGACGCCAAGCTGACCGGCAAGGGCGCCACCGTCGCGATCGTCGACGCGTACGGGCTGGGCACCATGGAGGCCGACGCCGACCACTTCTCGACCGCGCACGGCGACAAGCCGTTCGCGCCCGGGCAGTACAAGGAGGTCGTCACCCCCGCCAAGTGGACCCACCAAGCCGACTGCGGCGACTGGTCGGGCGAGGAGGCGCTGGACGTCGAGATGGTGCACGGCCTCGCGCCGGACGCCAACGTGGTCTACGTGGGCGCCAACTCCTGCGAGGACGCGGACCTGAGCGACGCGCTGGCCGACATCGTCGACAACCACCTGGCCGACATCGTCTCGAACTCCTACGGCGAGATCATGCACGGCAAGAGCGGTGACCTCGACCCGGCCGTGATCGCCAACGACAACCAGCTCTTCGAGCTGGGCGCCGCCGAGGGCATCGGCTTCAACGCCTCGGCCGGCGACTGCGGCGACAACTCGCCGGGTGCCGCGGCCACCGGTGTCAACTGCCAGGCCGACACCAACCAGGCGCAGACCCAGTGGCCGTCCTCCTCGCCGTGGGTGACCGCGGTGGGCGGCACCGCGCTGGAGCTGAAGGACAAGAAGGGCGACTACGGCCACGAGGTCAGCATGGGCGACGAGCGCTCGGTGCTCTCGGCCGACGGCAAGTCGTGGACCCCGGCCCCCGGCCAGGCCCCCTTCTACTTCGGCGGTGGCGGTGGCGTCGTCAAGGGCGAGCCGCAGCCGTGGTACCAGAAGGGCGTGGTGCCGGACTCCATCTCGCTGGTCGCGGCGGACGGCACCAAGTCGGCCACCCCGCAGCGCGCCACCCCGGACGTCGCGATGAGCGGTGACCTGGTGGCCGCCACCCTGGTCGGCTACACCCCGACCGGCGGTACCTACAGCGAGGGCGGCTACGGCGGCACCTCGGTCTCCTCGCCGGAGTACGCCGGCATCGAGGCCGACGCCATCCAGGCCCGCGGCGGCCGTCCGATCGGCTTCGCCAACCCGGGCATCTACGACCGGGCCGGCACCAAGGCCTTCCACGACGTCAACGACGCGGCCGTGCGCACCAAGCGCGGCAACGTGGTCGACCTGGGTGTCGTGGACGGCGCGTTGAAGGTCCGGCTGTACAAGATCGGCGCCGACTACGGCCTGTCGGCCTCGGCCGGCTACGACACCGCGACCGGTGTCGGCTCGCCGGGCAAGGACTTCTTCAAGTCCTACCGGCTGGGCAAGCAGCACTGATCGCGACGGCGAGGCCCGGAGTCCTGGACCCAGGAGGTCGGACTCCGGGCCTCGCCCGCGTTCGGTGACGGGTCAGAACCGTTCGACCGGGGTGTAGGTGCCCCAGACCTCCCGCAGCGCGTCGCACACCTCACCGACCGTGGCACGGGCGGCCAGCGCCTCCTTCATCGGGGGGAGCACGTTCTCGGTGCCCTCGGCGGCCCTGCGCAGTCCGGTGAGCGCGCGGCCCACCGCCGAGCCGTCCCGGTCGGCGCGCAACCGGGCCAGCCGGGCGGCCTGTTGGGCCTCGATCGCCGGGTCCACCCGCAGCGGCTGGTACGGCTCCTCGGCCGCCAGCTGGAAGCGGTTGACGCCGACCACGGTCCGCTCGCCGGAGTCGGTCTCCTGCTGGATCCGGTAGGCGGTGCGCTCGATCTCCGCCTTCTGGTAGCCGTTCTCGATCGCGGCCACCGCACCGCCCATCTCCTCGACCCGGGCCATCAGTCGCACCGTCGCGGCCTCGACCTCGTCGGTCATCGCCTCGACCGCGTACGAGCCGGCGAAGGGGTCGACGGTGGCGGTGACGTCGCTCTCGTAGGCGAGCACCTGCTGGGTGCGCAGCGCCAGTCGGGCCGACTTCTCGGTGGGCAGTGCGATGGCCTCGTCGAAGCTGTTGGTGTGCAGCGACTGGGTGCCGCCGAGCACCGCGGCCAGTGCCTGGATCGAGACCCGGACCAGGTTGACCTCGGGCTGCTGCGCGGTCAGTTGCACCCCGGCGGTCTGGGTGTGGAACCGCAGCATCTGCGACCGGGGGTTCTTCGCGCCGAACTCGTCGCGCATCACCCGGGCCCAGATCCGGCGCGCGGCACGGAACTTGGCGACCTCCTCCAGCAGCGTGGTGCGCGAGACGAAGAAGAAGGAGAGCCGCGGCGCGAAGTCGTCCACGTCCATCCCGGCCGCCACCGCGGTGCGCACGTACTCGATGCCGTTGGCCAGCGTGAAGGCGATCTCCTGCGCGGGGTTCGCGCCGGCCTCGGCCATGTGGTAGCCGGAGATCGAGATGGTGTTCCACTTCGGGATCTCGGCCCGGCAGTACCGGAAGACGTCCGCGATCAGCCGCAGGCTCGGCTTGGGCGGGAAGATGTAGGTGCCGCGGGCGATGTACTCCTTCAGCACGTCGTTCTGGATCGTCCCGGTGAGCCGGTCGGCCGGCACCCCCTGGGACTCGCCGACCAGTTGGTAGAGGAGCAGCAGCAACGAGCCGGGCGCGTTGATGGTCATCGAGGTGGAGACCTCGCCCAGCGGGATCCCGTCGAGGAGCACGCCCATGTCCTCGACGCTGTCGATCGCCACGCCGACCTTGCCGACCTCACCGGCCGCGATCGGGGCGTCCGAGTCGTAGCCCATCTGGGTCGGCAGGTCGAAGGCGACCGAGAGGCCCGTCGTGCCGTGGGCGATCAGCTGCTGGTAACGGGCGTTGGACTCGGCGGCGGTGCCGAAGCCCGCGTACTGGCGCATCGTCCAGGGCCGGCCGGTGTACATCGACGGGTACACGCCGCGGGTGAACGGGTACTCGCCGGGCCGGCCGAGCCGCTCCACCGGCTGGTCCGGGCCGTACAGGGGGTCGATCACGAAGCCCGACTCGGCCCGACGGACAGGCTGTGGGCCGCGCGACTCGGCTGCCATGGGATCCTCCGCGGGATGCAGGTGGGACGCCCGGAACGGGCGGACTCGCGGTCGGTGGAGATGATTCCGCTCCCGGGGCCGCCCTCACACCTCTGTTCCTACCCCGACTGCGATGATGGCGCCGGTATCGGGCACGACCAAACGGGAGAGTGGGCAGATGACGAGCGACCGGCAGAGGGTGGCCGTGGTGACCGGGGCGAGCAGCGGGATCGGCGCGGCGACCGCCCGGCGGCTGGCGGGCGAGGGCTTCTCCGTGGTGCTGACGGCCCGCCGCACCGAGCGGATCGAGGAGATCGCCAAGGAGATCGAGAGCACCGGCGGGACGGCCCGCGCGGTCACCCTGGACGTCACCGACCGGGCCGCGGTGGACGCCTTCGCCGCCACCTTCGACGAGCTGCACGTGCTGGTCAACAACGCCGGTGGGGCGATCGGCGCGGAGTCGGTGGAGGAGGGCGACCCGGCCGACTGGCTGGCGATGTACCAGGTGAACGTGCTGGGCGTGCTGCACATGACGCAGGCGCTGCTGCCGGCGCTGCGGGCCAGCGGCGACGGGACGGTGCTGATCCTCTCCTCCACCGCGGCGCTGGCCGCCTACGAGGGCGGCGGCGGCTACGTGGCCGCCAAGCACGCCGCGCACACCATCGCGGCCACCCTCCGTCTGGAGCTGGTGGGCGAACCCATCCGGGTGATCGAGATCGCCCCGGGCATGGTCCGGTCGGAGGGCTTCGCGGTGACCCGGTTCCGTGGCGACGAGGCCCGGGCGGCCGCCGTCTACCAGGGCGTCTCGCACCCGCTGACCTCGGAGGACATCGCCGACACGGTGACCTGGGCGGTGACCCGTCCGTCGCACGTGAACATCGACCTGCTGGTGGTCCGGCCGCGCGCCCAGGCCTCCAACTACAAGGTCCACCGCGACTGATCCCGGCAGGCGGGGTCGGGCGAGCCGGTGGTACCTGTGTTCGTGTGAACATATTCCGGTTCGCCCGCCTCGCCGTACCCGTGTCGCTCGGCTCGCTGCTGCTGGCGAGCTGCTCCGGGAGTGACCACTCCGCCGACACCGGCGCTCGACCCGCCGCCGCGAGCCCCACCGCCGCGAGCCCCGTCCCCGCCGTGGCCAGCCCCACGGATCCGGCCCTGCGGGCCTTCTACGGCCAGCGGATCGGCTGGACCAAGTGCTCGGACGGCTCCGACCTGCAGTGCGGGAAGCTGCGCGTCCCGCTCGACTACGGCCATCCGACCGGCGACTCGATAGAGCTGGCGCTGATCCGGGCGCAGGCCGCGCAGACCTCCAAGCGCGAGGGCTCGTTGGTGGTCAACCCCGGCGGTCCGGGCGCCTCCGGCGTCGACATGGTCAAGGACGGACTCTCCGACTTCGACGGCCCGCTGCGCGACCACTTCGACGTGGTCGGCTTCGACCCGCGCGGCACCGGCGCCAGCGCCCCGGTGCACTGCCTGAGCGACCAGCAGCGCGACGCCCGGTCCCAGCAGGACTCGCCGACCGACCCGGTGGCCCGCAAGGCCCAGCTCGACCAGCAGGCCAAGACCTTCGCGGCGGCCTGCCAGGCCAACTCCGGCAAACTGCTCCCCCACGTCGGCACCCGCGACAGCGCCCGCGACATGGACGTGCTGCGCCAGGCCCTGGGCGACGCCAAGCTCAACTACCTCGGCGTCTCCTACGGCACCTACCTGGGCTCGCTCTACGCCGAGCAGTTCCCGCAGCGGACCGGCCGGCTGGTGCTGGACGGTGCGATCGACCCGGCCGCCGACAGGCTGGACTCCAACGTCAACCAGCAGATCGGCTTCGAGAGGTCGCTGGAGCACTTCGCCACCGACTGCGCCACCAACCACGCCGCCGACTGCCCGTTGGGCAGCGACCCGGAAACCGCCGCGGACGAGGCCGCCGACTTCCTGGACGACCTCCGGACCAAGCCGCTGCCCACCGACGACGGCCGCAAGCTGACCTCCACCCTGGGCTGGACCGGCACCCTGTTCTTCCTCTACGGCGACCAGACCAGCGCCTGGCCGCAACTGCGCCAGGCGCTCGGCACCGCGATGAAGCAGGGCCAGGGCGACGACCTGCTGGACGCCGCCGACCTCTACGACGGGCGCGGCGCCGACGGCCGCTACGACGCCAGCTCGGACGCCCAGACCGCCATCTCCTGCGCGGACGGCCAGGAGCCGGCGCCCTCCCGGCAGCGCGCCCAGCAGGTGCTGGCCGAGCTCAAGCAGGAGGCGCCGCTGCTCAACCGGGACACCACCGCGGATGACGTGAGCAGCCCGGCCTGCGTCGACTGGCCGGTGCGGAGCGCGGAGCACCCGCACACCATCCGGGCCGAGGGCAGTGCCCCGATCCTGGTGATCGGCACCACCGAGGACCCGGCCACCCCGTACGCGGCTGCGCAGAACCTAGCCAAGGGCTTCGCCAACGCGACCCTGCTCACCCGGGAGGGTGAAGGTCACGCGGCGTTCGGCAGCGGCAACGCCTGCATCGACCAGGCGCTCGATGCGTACCTGGTCAACGGCACCATGCCGCCCCCGCACACCAGCTGCGCCAGGTAGTCCCAGCGTCCGATCGACGGCACGGGCGGCACCTCGGTCACAACTTGATAGCTCGTGCGAGTGAATTCCGCGAGCACTCTCCCCAACTGATGGGCACTCAACTACCGTGGTGCCGCTACCGGGAGGACCGAAGCGCCGCCCGGCCGAGCGCACCCGCACCCGTCGCCGCCGAGCTCGCCCGCAACCGCTGATCTCCGCCGTTCGTCCCCGCCGTCGCGGCCCGCGGGTGCCGCATGCTTGTTCCGTCCACCCGTCGCGCCGCCGTGCCCCTGCGAGGGGTAGCACAGGAGGAGGATTCCGCTGGCCAGCGACATTCCGGCCGACCGCTCGAAGGATCACACCGTCGAGCACCCGTCGGCCGGCCTACCCCCGCAGCGCCCGGACGGCCCGGCGGCCCTGCTGCAGCCGACCCCGCTCCAGCCGCCGGCCGCCGTCGGCCTGCACCGCTTCAACGAGGCCGACCCCGGCGCCGCCGAGGAGGCCCTGCTCGCCTGCTGCGGCAGTCACCGCTGGGCGCTCCGGCTGACCGCCCACCGTCCCTACCCGGACCTGGAGTCCCTGCTCGCCGCCGCCAGCGAGGCCTCCTACGACCTGCGCCCGAGCGACCTGGCCGAGGCGCTGGCCGACGAGAGCTGGATGCCGCAGCCGCTGCTCGGCATGCGCGCCCCCGGCAGCCAGGCGGCGCACACCGCGCTGCGGGCCGCGCACGCCGCCTACGAGTCCCGGTTCGGCCACGTCTTCGTGGTCTGCCTGGACGGCGTGGACCCGGAGGAGATGCTGGACGCCGTGCTCAGCTCGATCCGCACCCGGCTGGCCAACGAGCCGGACGAGGAGCGGCTGATCGCCGCCGACGAGCTGCGCCGGATCGCGCTGCACCGGCTGGAGCACCTGGTCGCCAGCCACGCCGCGGGCGCACACTGACCGCCCCGTTGGCATCACCCGGAGTGATCGGAGCGGGCCACATTACGCCGCCCGTGCCTGATTGATCACACTCAAACCCCCCGGAGGCGGGACCCGACAGGGCGTCGATAGGATGACCGCGGCCGGTGGACCGTACCCGGCCGGGCTGACCGACACCGAAGCCGGCCGAGCCCTTCAACCGCTCCCGGAGGGTTTTCCGTGCCGGCTGGAACGCTGTACCGCGGCCGAGAAGGCATGTGGTCCTGGGTGGCTCATCGAGTCACTGGCGTCCTCATCTTCTTCTTCCTGTTCGCACACGTCCTGGACACCGCGCTGGTGCGGGTCTCCCCCCAGGCGTACGACACCGTCATCGCGACCTACAAGACGCCTCTGGTGAACCTGATGGAGTACGGCCTGACGGCCGCCATCCTGTTCCACGCCCTGAACGGCCTGCGGCTGATCGCGGTGGACTTCTGGTCGAAGGGCCCGAAGTACCAGAAGCAGATGCTGTGGAGCGTCGTCGGCCTCTGGGTCGTCCTGATGGCCGGTGCCTTCTGGGGCATCCTGCAGCACACCCTGCTCACCTGGTTCGGGAAGTGATCTGGCATGTCGACTGACACCACTGACCTGGAGCTGGCCACCGCCCCCCAGGCGCACACCGGGCGGGGCCTCGGCACCGGCAACCCGGCCGACCAGTTCGTCATCCAGCCGCCGCGCACCCGGTCCACGAAGACCCCGCGCCGCACTCGGACCAACTTCGAGATGCTCGCCTGGCTCTTCATGCGCCTCTCGGGCGTCGTCCTGGTGGTGCTGATCCTCGGCCACCTGACGATCATGCTGCTGCTGGACGGCGGCGTGTCGAAGATCAACTTCGCCTTCGTCGCCGGCCGCTGGGCCTCCCCGTTCTGGCAGGGCTGGGACCTGCTGATGCTCTGGCTCGCCATGCTGCACGGCGCCAACGGCATGCGCACGGTCATCAACGACTACGCCGAGAAGGACTCCACCCGGCTCTGGCTGAAGACCCTGATGGGTGCCGCGACCATCTTCACGGTCCTGCTCGGCACCCTGGTGATCTTCACCTTCGACCCGAACATCTAATCGGCAATCGGCAGAGGCCAGAGGCGAGCTAACCCCCATGCAGATTCACCAGTACGACACCGTCATCGTCGGCGCCGGCGGCGCCGGCATGCGCGCGGCCATCGAGTCGACCCAGCGCAGCCGTACCGCCGTCCTGACCAAGCTCTACCCGACCCGCTCCCACACCGGCGCGGCCCAGGGCGGCATGTGCGCCGCCCTCGCCAACGTCGAGGAGGACAACTGGGAGTGGCACACCTTCGACACGGTCAAGGGTGGTGACTACCTGGTCGACCAGGACGCCGCCGAGATCATGTGCAAGGAGGCCATCGACGCGGTCCTCGACCTGGAGAAGATGGGCCTCCCCTTCTCCCGGACCGAGCAGGGCCGGATCGACCAGCGGCGCTTCGGCGGCCACACCCGCAACCACGGCGAGGCGGCGGTCCGCCGCTCCTGCTACGCGGCCGACCGTACCGGTCACATGATCCTCCAGACGCTGTTCCAGAACTGCGTCAAGCACGGCGTCGAGTTCTTCAACGAGTTCTACGTCCTCGACCTGCTGATCAACGACGGCAAGACCGCCGGCGTGGTCGCCTACGAGCTGGCCACCGGCGAGATCCACGTCTTCCAGGCCAAGTCGGTGGTCTTCGCCTCCGGCGGTACCGGCAAGTTCTTCAAGGTCACCTCCAACGCCCACACCCTCACCGGTGACGGCCAGGCGCTGGTCTACCGCCGCGGCCTGCCGCTGGAGGACATGGAGTTCTTCCAGTTCCACCCGACCGGCATCTGGCGGATGGGCATCCTGCTCACCGAGGGCGCCCGCGGCGAGGGCGGCATCCTGCGCAACAAGGACGGCGAGCGCTTCATGGAGCGCTACGCCCCGGTCATGAAGGACCTCGCGTCCCGTGACGTCTGCTCGCGCGCGATCTACACCGAGATCCGCGAGGGCCGCGGCTGCGGTCCGGACGGCGACCACGTGTACCTGGACCTGACCCACCTGCCGCCGGAGCAGCTGGACGCCAAGCTCCCGGACATCACCGAGTTCGCCCGCACCTACCTCGGCATCGAGCCCTACACGGACCCGATCCCGATCCAGCCCACCGCGCACTACGCGATGGGCGGCATCCCGACCAACGTCGAGGGTGAGGTGCTGCGCAACAACACCGACATCGTCCCGGGCCTGTACGCGGCCGGCGAGGTCGCCTGCGTCTCCGTGCACGGCGCCAACCGTCTGGGCACCAACTCGCTGCTGGACATCAACGTGTTCGGCCGCCGGGCGGGCATCGCCGCCGCCGACTACGCCAACGCCAACGACTTCGTCTCGCTGCCCGCCAACCCGGCGGAGAAGGTGCAGGCGCTGGTCGACGGCCTGCGCGAGTCCGAGGGCACCGAGTCGGTCGCGCAGATCCGCAAGGAGCTGCAGGAGACCATGGACGTCAACGCCATGGTCTACCGCACCGGCGCCACCCTCAAGCAGGCCGCCGAGGACATCGCGGCGCTGCGCGAGCGCTACAAGAACGTCGCCATCCAGGACAAGGGCTTCCGCTACAACACCGACCTGCTGGAGGCCGTCGAGCTGGGCAACCTGCTCGACCTGGCCGAGGTGCTGGTCGTCTCCGCGCTGGCCCGCGAGGAGTCGCGTGGCGGCCACTTCCGCGAGGACTTCCCGACCCGTGACGACGTGAAGTTCATGCAGCACACCATGGCGTACCAGGAGGTGGCCGAGGACGGCACCACCTCGATCCGCCTTGACTACAAGCCGGTCGTCACGACCCGCTACCAGCCGATGGAGCGTAAGTACTGATGAGCGCCCCCACTCTCGACAAGCCGCACTCCTCGGCGCTCGACGCGGCCGAGTCCGGCGCCGTCCAGCTGATCACCTTCACCCTGCGGATCCGCCGGTTCAACCCGGAGGAGCACCCGGAGCCGGTGTGGGTGGACTACCAGCTGACCATGGACCCGAAGGAGCGCGTCCTGGACGCCCTCAACAAGGTCAAGTGGGAGCAGGACGGCACCCTGACCTACCGTCGCTCCTGCGCGCACGGCATCTGCGGCTCGGACGCCATGCGGATCAACGGCCGCAACCGGCTGGCCTGCAAGACCCTGCTGAAGGACGTCGACCCGGAGAAGCCGATCACGATCGAGGCCATCAAGGGCCTCGCGGTCCTCAAGGACCTGGTCGTGGACATGGACCCGTTCTTCCAGGCGTACAAGGACGTCATGCCGTTCCTGATCACCAAGGGGAACGACCCGACGCGCGAGCGCCTGCAGTCCGCCGAGGACCGCGAGCGCTTCGACGACACCACCAAGTGCATCCTGTGCGCCGCGTGCACCTCGTCCTGCCCGGTCTTCTGGAACGACGGCCAGTACTTCGGCCCGGCCGCCATCGTCAACGCGCACCGCTTCATCTTCGACTCGCGCGACGAGGGCGCGGAGCAGCGCCTGGAGATCCTCAACGACCGTGAGGGCGTCTGGCGCTGCCGGACCACCTTCAACTGCTCGGAGGCCTGCCCGCGTGGCATCGAGGTCACCAAGGCGATCCAGGAAGTGAAGCGGGCCCTGGTCACCCGCCGCTTCTGACCCACCCCCGCCGAACGGCTGAGGCCCCGTCCACCCGGACGGGGCCTCAGCCGTTCCCGGAACCCGGGCCAGCGCAGCGCGCCGAGGTCCTTCGGGGTGCTCCAGCCGGTGAAGGTCGCCAGGTGCCGGTCAGCGCTGACGGCCCACAGGTCGGGAGGAAAGCACGATAGGAGTCCCCCCAAGTTCGTGGTCGGTGAAGCGGGGAGACTCTGTCAGTCACTGCCTCGTCAGGTCAAAGGCTTTGCGGAGCGCAGGCCGCGGAGGCCGACCAGGCCCACCAGGACGCCGAGGATGAAGGAGGTGATGGCGAGGGTCAGGTGGATCCAGAAGAAGGCGGTGGGGTGGGAGTGGTCGCCGTGGACGAAGGCCTGGCCGCTGGAGTCCTGCCAGAGGTTCTTCACGAAGGTGGTCCAGATGATCATGGACCAGACGCCGAAGGCGGCGAGGAACCAGGAGGTGCGGCGGCTGAGCTTCACGGGGCTGTCCTTCGGAGGGGCGGGGCGTGTCGGGCCCTTCCAGTATGGGCAGCGGGCCGAACGGCCCAGTCCCGGGTCCCCTTTCGAGGGACATCGGCGGCGCGCCGGGGCGCACCGGGGTCGGCCGGGTACTTTCACACGGTGAAGTCAAATGATCACATGATGTTTCGAGGCAGTCGTCTGTCGGCCGGGCTGGCCGCGCTGCTCGTCCTGGGCGTGACCCCGAGCGCCGTCGCGGCGACCCGCCAGTTGCCGCCGCCTCCGGTGGTCGGCGGCGCCCGACTGGGGCTGTCCGGCGTCCAGGTCGACCCGTCGCACGAGGTCCCGGAGCTGCCGCAGGACCTCACCGCGATGTCCTGGCTGGTGGCCGACGCCGACAGCGGCCAGGTGCTGGCCGCCTACAACCCGCACCTGCGGCTGCCGCCCGCCAGCACGCTGAAGATGCTCTTCGCCGACACCGTGCTGCCCAAGCTGGACCGCAACACCGTGCACCGGGTGGCCAACAAGGACCTCGCGGGACTCGGCGCCGGCAGCAGCCTGGTCGGGGTCAAGGAGGGCCTCGACTACAAGGTGGAGGACCTCTGGCGCGGGGTCTTCCTCAGCTCGGGTAACGACGCCGTGCACGTGCTGGCCAGCATGAACGGCGGGATCGACGAGACCGTCCGGCAGATGCAGGACAAGGCCGACGAGTTGGGCGCCGCCGACACCCACGTGGTCACCCCGGACGGCTACGACGAGGACGACCAGCTCTCCTCCGCCTACGACCTCGCGCTCTTCGCCCGCGAGGGCCTGCGCAACCCGGACTTCCGTTCGTACGTCGCGACCAAGCAGGCGACGTTCCCCGGTGCGGTGGACCGCGACAGCGGCAACCGCGGCTCGTTCGGGATCGCCAACACCAACCGGCTGCTCGGCAAGTACCCCGGGCTGATCGGGGTGAAGAACGGCTACACCACCAACGCGGGCAGCACCTTCGTCGGCGCGGCCCAGCGCGACGGGCGCACCCTGCTGGTCGCCGCGATGCACCCGAACACCTACCAGAAGGTGTACGACGAGACCGCCGAGCTGCTCGACTGGGGCTTCGCGTCCGACGGCAAGGCCTCGCCGGTCGGGGTGCTGGTCTCCCCCAAGGCCTCCGGCAGCTCGGACTCCGCCTCGACGGCCGCCGTCCCGCCCAGGCCCGGCCGGGGCGGCGGGCACCCGGCCGGCCGCGGGCCGCAGGCGCTGCGCCGGACGGCGGCCGACTCGGGCATCACCGGCTGGACGGTGGCGGCGCTGGTGTCGATCGCCGCGTTGGCCACGGCCAGCTGGTTGGCGGTGAACCGGCGGCGCCGGCACACCACGGGGACCGCCCTGTCGACCGACGGCACCGCGCCGGCCGGGGCCACCGCGCTGCGCCGCGAGTGACGGCTCACGCCGCCGGCTCGGCCGCCTCCGCCCGGGCCGCCTCGGCGGCGTCCAACGCCCGCCGCCGGGCGGCGTCCGGGTCGGCCAGCGCCGTCCAGGAGACGCAGTAGAGCAGCAGCCGGCAGACGAAGTCGATCCAGAGCAGCAGCGCCACCGGGACGCCGAAGGCGCCGTACAGGCTCTTGCCGGCCACCCTGGAGAGGTACGAGGAGAGCAGCAGCTTGAGCAGCTCGAAGCCGATCGCCGCGATCAGCGCGGCGGTCAGCAGGTCGGCCCGGCGCTGTCCGGGGATCCGCGGGAACGGCGCCAGCAGGTACCAGAAGAGCAGCAGGTCGGCGATGACCGCGAGGACGAACCCGGCGACCGCGAGCAGCACGTGGCCCGGTCCGCGGTCGGCCAGGCCGAGCGCGGACGCCAGCCGCCCGGCCAGCGTGGTGCCCACCGACGAGGCCCCCAGTGAGATCACCGAGACCACGCCGAGCCCGACCAGGACCAGGCAGTCCCAGCCCCTGCGCAACAGGAAGTTCTCGCTCTCCTCGGGCAGCCGCCAGACGTCCCGGATCGCGCCGCGCATGGTGTCCACCCAGCCCAGGCCGGAGATCAGCAGCACCACGCCGCTGATCACCCCGACCGCGGCCGCGTTGGCGACCAGCGAGTCCAGCCCCAGCGAGCTGGCCAGGCCCGGGATCTGATGGGCGATCCGGTTCTTCAGGTCGTCCACCTGGTGCCGCGAGAGGGTGGCCACCGCGATCGCCAGGGCCACGGTGAGCAGCGGGAAGAGCGCGAGGAAGCCGAAGAAGGTGATCGCGCCGGCCAGCCGGTTGGCCTTGACGGCGGTGAAGTGCCCGTACACGCGGTAGGGGCGGCTGCGCAGCACGGCGGCGGCGACCGGGCCGATGACCGGCAACCTGGTGAGCAAGTCCATGGGCGCAGGCGTACCCGGCCGGGCCGGCGAAAAGTCCTGAAAGCGCCCGACTCGCCCTGGAAGAGCTCCGGAGCGGCCGACCCCGGCGTGACCACGCATTGTAGGCCCCGGCCGAACCTGGGATTCCGGCCCCGGAAGGTAGGATCCCGTGGTAGTGCCTGTCCTGTGGCTCCACCGCGGTGGGTCCGAGCCCGCTCAGGCCCGTCGTTCGTCCCCGCGTTCCCGATGAAAGGCCCACGCAGCTGATGGCCCCCCGTCTCTCCGTCGTTGTTCCGATCTACAACGTCGAGCGGTACCTGCAGGAGTGCCTGGAGTCCATCGCCGCCCAGACCATGCGCGATCTCGAATGCGTCATGGTCGACGACGGCTCCACGGACGGGAGCGCGGCGATCGCCGAGGCGTTCGCCGCCCAGGACTCCCGGTTCCGGCTGGTCCGCAAGAAGAACGCGGGCCTCGGCGCCGCGCGCAACACCGGTCTGCTGCACCTCACGGACGGCACCGAGTTCCTCGCCTTCGTGGACAGCGACGACACCCTCCCGCCGAGCGCGTACGAGCTGATGATCAGCACGCTCGACCAGACCGGCTCCGACTTCGCCACCGGCAACGTGCTGCGCTTCCGGGCGGTCGGCCACTACCAGTCCGGCGGCCACGTCAAGCCGTTCCGGAACACCAAGCTGAAGACCCACATCACCGAGATCCCCGCCCTGGTCACCGACCGCACCGCGTGGAACAAGGTCTACCGGCGGACCTTCTGGGACGCGGCCGGTCTGCTCTACCCCGAGGGCATCCTGTACGAGGACGCCCCGGTCAGCGTGCCGCACCACTACCTGGCCCGCAGCGTGGACGTGCTCTCCGAGCCGATCTACCACTGGCGCGAGCGCGAGGTCGGCGAGATGTCGATCACCCAGATGCGCACCAACCCGCGCGGCCTGATCGACCGGGTCGCCTCGATGGAGCTGGTCCGCTCCTGGCTGCTGAAGCAAACCGACCCGAAGTACAAGGAGTACCTGCGCAGCTACGACGAGAACAACCTCGTCGAAGAGATCCCGATGTTCTTCTGGTCGGTGGTCGACGGCGAGCAGGACTACCGGGACGCCTACCTGGAGTGCGTCGGCCGGCTGCTCCGGGCGATCGGCCCCGAGCAGGTCCGCAAGCTGCGCGCCCCACTGAAGCTCAAGTACCACCTGACCCTGCAGGGCCGGATCGACGAGTTCGTCGAGCAGATGCGCTTCGAGGCGGAGAGCAACGGCGCGGCCCCGGCCCGCGGCCTGCTCCGCCCGTACGCCGACTACCCGTTCCTGCGCGGCGGCCGCAAGAGCGTGCCGACCGACGTGCTGC
The DNA here is from genome assembly GCF_055559155.1 of Kitasatospora sp. NPDC024654. Classification (NCBI taxonomy): domain Bacteria; kingdom Bacillati; phylum Actinomycetota; class Actinomycetes; order Kitasatosporales; family Streptomycetaceae; genus Kitasatospora; species Kitasatospora sp. NPDC024654. Next base: position 113,854 of record NZ_JBVHLF010000003.1, on the reverse strand, counting down.
GGCTGGACAACGCGCTGGTCATGCGCAGCCGGATCTACGAGTCGGCCTGGGAGAACGGCAGGTTCCGGCTCACCGGGCACGCCTTCCCCGAGCACCTGGGCGCCGAGAACAAGCACGACATGGTCAAGGTGATCGTGCTCCGGGAGGCCAAGGGCCGCCGGGTGGTGGCCGTGCCGACCAAGGCACAGCACTCCGCCGAGGCCACCGCCAGCTCCCCGCACGACCTCTACAGCTGCGACTGGGCCGGCTTCACCACCACCATCGACCCGGCCAAGCTGAAGCGCCGCGGGGTCTGGCAGGAGGGCACCTGGCGGGTGCTGGTGGCCGGCGCCGGCAAGGCCGGCCTCTACAAGGGCCGGATCAGCGGCGGCTGGGCGGACACCGCGGAGAACTTCACCCCGCACTGGGTGGACCCCACCACCCGGGTGGTGCCGTTCCTGCGCGACAACTTCCTGCACCTGAAGGTGGAGCGGCTGCGGGCCGCGGTCACCGGGCTGCGCACCGACGGCGGCGAGATCGAGCTGACCGGGGCCGTGCGCAACGCCGGTGACCTGGCCGGCCTGCGGCTGCGGCTGCGGCACGCCGAGTCCGGCAACCAGCTCGACTTCCCGGTGGAGTTCGGCACCCCGGCCGGCCGGCCGGTGCCGTTCACCGCCAAGGTCCCGATGGCCGAGCTGACCGAGGTGCGGCGGGCCTGGGACGCCCTGGACCCGGCCGCCGAGGAGCGCACCGCCGACCACTGGCACGCCGAGCTGCTGCTCACCGACGGGACCGTGCTGCCGGTGATCGTCGACGACCGGGTGCCGCTGGAGCACCTGGACTTCGTGGTGGACCCCGAGACGCCGGTGGGCACCGCGCGGGCGCTGCGCAGCACCCCGGACGCCACCGGGCACCTTCAGCTGGTCGACCAGCTGCTGCAGCCGGTGGTGGACGGACTGCGCGCCACCGACGAGGAGGGCTTCGTGCTCTCCGGCAGCTTCGCGCTGCCCGGTGAGCACCGCTACGACCTGGTGATCCGGCACGCCTGGCGGGAGGAGGACTACCTCCACCCGGTGCTGATCCGCGACGGACGGTTCGAGGTCGAGCTGCCGGCCGTGCCGCTGAACGCGTACCGGGGCCGGGTGCCACTGCACAAGGGCACCTGGGAGGTCTTCTTCCGCCCGGTCGACGGCGCCCCGGAGCGGACCTGGCCGCACGCCCAGCTGGCGCTGTCGCTGCACGGCTCGCTGCCCAGCGAGGTCCAGCAGCGCGGCAAGCGGATCGCGCTGGAGCGCCGGCACTTCGACACCCTCTCCCTGGAGGCGCACTCCGACCTCGGCCCGCACGAGCGCAGCGGCTTCCGCCAGCGCGAGCAGCGCAAGGAGGCCTACCCGGCCGCCCAGCGCAAGCCGCTGCGCGACGCGGTGCTCTACAACGTCTCGCACGGCGGCCAGTACGCCGGCTCGCCGCGCGCCATCCACGAGGAGCTGGTGCGCCGCGGGCTGCCGCTGGAGCACCTGTGGACGGTCGACGACCAGCAGGCCGAGGTCCCGTCCAGCGCCCGCGGGCTGCGCCAGTGGAGCCCGGAGTGGTACGAGGCGCTGGCCACCGCGAAGTACGTCGTGACCAGCGACCACCTGCCGGACTTCGTCCGCAGGCGGTCGGGCCAGGTGATCATCCAGACCTGGCACGGTTCTCCGCTCAAGCGGATCGGCCACGACTTCGAGAAGATCTGGTTCATCGACAGCAACTACCTCAAGCAGCTGGACAAGGAGGTGCTGCTCTGGGACAAGTTGGTGTCGCCGAGCAGCTTCGCCTCGCCGGTGCTGCGGCGTGCCTTCGGCTTCACCGGTGAGCTGCTGGAGACCGGCTACCCGCACAACGACGTGTTCTTCGCGCCGGACCGGGAGAAGCGGGCCGCCGCGGTGCGCGAGCGGCTCGGCCTGCCGGAGGACAAGAAGGTGGTGCTCTACGCGCCGACCTTCCGCGAGGACCGCAAGCGTCCGCAGGGCGGCTACCAGACCGACCTCCGCCTCGACCTGGCCGCGGCCCGCGAGGCGCTGGGCGACGACCAGGTGCTGCTGGTCCGGCCGCACTCCTCGTGCCACGGTTCGATCCCCGGGGCCGGCGACGGTTACGTCTGGGACGTCTCGCGCTACCCCGACATGACCGACCTGCTGCTGATCGCCGACGTGCTGGTCACGGACTACTCGGCCTCGGCGTTCGACTTCGCCAACACCGGTCGTCCGATCCTCTTCTTCACGTACGACCTGGAGCACTACCGCGACAACCTGTGCGGCTTCACCTTCGACTTCGAGCGGGAGGCCCCGGGGCCGCTGCTGCGCACCTCGCAGGAGGTGATCGCCGCGCTGGGCTCGGTGGAGTCGGTGGCCGCCGAGCACCGCGAGGCGTACGAGAAGTTCCGCGCCACCTACTGCGACCTAGACGACGGCTCGGCCGCCGCCCGGGTGGTCGACAACATGCTGGGCTGAGGCCCGGGGCGCGCAGCACTGAGCCCCGGGGGCTCCCGCTGATGGCGGGAGGCCCCGGGGCTCAGTGCTGCGCCGGTGCTAGGAGTGGTCCGCGCCCACCGGGAGCGGGGTGCGGCGGGGCCGGTGCGGGGCCGCCCCGGCGGCGGCCTCGTCCGCCCCGGCCGGCCCCGTCCCCGCCGGCTCGTCGGTCTCCTGGTCGGTCTCCGACGGTTCCGGGTGGCGGGCGGCCTCGACCGGCGGCGTGAGCTCGAAAGGCCCGGCCACCGGGAAGTAGTCCTGCAGGAACCTGGTGACGATCCGGTCCTGCTCCACCCGTGGGACGTGGTCCAGATCGCCGTCGTTGAGGCAGAAGGTGTCGATGCCGCGGTCCCGCAGCAGGCCGGGCAACTGCTCCAGCGCGGCGTAGCGGTCCACGTCGACGTAGCGGTGGCCGATCCGCCCGAAGGCGACCCGCTGGCTGAGGTAGCCGACGGTGACCGCCAGGGTGATCGGGGCGAGGTCGGCGCGGGAACGGAACGCCGCCCGGGCGGTGTCGGCCAGCTCGGCCGCGAACTGCTCGGCGGTCTCGGCGAGCAGACCACGGGTCAGCGGGTGCGCCGCGTGGCTGAGCACGTTGGTGGTGTGCCGGCCGTGGACCCGCTGGACCACCGCACGGGTGTTCTTCTGCGAGGCGACGTACTCGTCGTCCGTCGCCTCGAGTTCACCAGGAGGAATGACCCGTGAGTCGAGAGTGATCAATGGTGCGCCATTGCCGAGGAAGAACTGCTCCGGACTGACCGGGCGACCGAGAAAGACGTCGTCGTTGAAATAGATGAAATGCTCGGAAAGACCCTGGATTCGGTGCAGTTGGGTCTCGATCGCGTGCGAGTTGAAAACCGGCAGCGCGCTCGGGTCGGCGAACAGCTCGCGGTGATGGACCACGGTCAGATCGGGGTGGTCGACACGCAGCCAGTCCGGCACCTGACCGTCGGTGACCAGGTAGATGTGCCGAATCCATGGCGCATACATGGCGATCGAGCGCAGGCAGTACCGGAGTTCATCACGGTTGTGGAACCGCTCCTGCCCGGTGCCGCCGGCCGGCGGCGCGTCCAGCGCGGCCAGCGCGGCGTCCCGCCGCCTGCGCCAGACCGGGTCGCTGTCGTCCACCCAGGTGATCACGGCGTCCACCGGGAACGTCACGTCGGTGAGCAGCGGCTGGGTGAAGGCCGCCGCGGTCGGGTAGTCGCGCCCACCGAGCCGCACCGTGGCGGTCGGCTCCAGCGACGGCACCCACCAGCCGAACGGCGGTTCGTGGATCGACGCGATGGCCCCCTCGGACGGCTCGGCGGAGTCCCAGAACTCCAACTCGCAGCCGTACTCGGCGCCGTAGTACAGGGTCCGACCACTGGTCACCACCGGGCGGTAGAGCCGCACGCCCTTGGCCAGTACGGCCGGGGCCGCGTCCGCCGACTCGCCCTCGCCGGCCGGCTCCCGCTCCAACTCGGCGACGGCCTGCGGAAGTTGCTCGGCCAGCACGGTACCCAGGGTGACGTCGTGGCCGAGCAGGTCGGCGTAGACCGGCTGTCCGGCGAAGGCCGCGGCACAGGCTTCCAGCACCGCTTCGCGACCGCCGGGCGGGATGGCCACCCGGTAGCGGGGCTCCCGGGCCGGCATCGGCACGAACTCCAGGCCGGCCGCCGTCAGCAGCTCGGTGGCCTCGGTGAAGCCGGCCAACAGGGCGTCCGCCGCGAGCAGATCGTCGCGCACCTCGGCCAGCCGGCCGTCGTGCCGGACGAGTTCGGGCCGCCGCTCGCCCAGCGCGTCCTCCAGCGCGACGGTGCGGTCCGCCTCGGTGGGCTCCGGTTCCGGCGCCTCCTCGACCACCGGCTCCGGCTCCGGCCCGCGCTGCCTCGGAAGTGCGTCGGCCGCCAGGACGATCCGCCGGGCCCGACGGACCGAACCTCGGATCACTCGCCGAAGCCAGCGAGGACTGCGCATCATCTCTCCAGACGGTGGGCACTCTGACCGTTCAATGCCCCCCGGCAGCCATTGGCGCCTAAGTGTAGCTGGCAGATCGCACGGAGATGAATTAGAAGCAACTAAGAAAAAACTATGACATGCCTCTCATGAAAACCTCGCTCATTCAATCAGCGAACCGGTAGCCGCGCCACGGCCGCCAGATCTCATCCGCGTCAAAACGGGACAAGGTGAACCCAAAGACCGGGAAGGCCGCATAAAATCCCCGGGCCTCCTGGTGGGCCTCGTCCAGCACCCGCTCGGACAGACCGTGCGCCAGGGTGACGTGCGGGTGATAGGGAAACGCCAACTCGCGGGCGAGCGGCCCGGAACGGACCGCGGCCTCCAGCACCCGGCATTCCTGGGCGCCCTCCTCGACCCGGAGGTAGACCACCGGGGAGACCGGCCGGAAACTCCCGCTGCCGCGCAGCAGCATCCGGAACGGCCGGTGCGCGGCGGCCACCGCCGCCAGGTGCGCCCGCACCTCGGGCAGCCGGGCGACCGGCACACTGGTCGGCGGCAGCAGCGTCACATGGGTGGGTATCGCCCGGGCCAGCGGATCGCCGTGCGCGGCCCGGGCGTCCTGAACGGCCGAACCGAACGGCTCGGGGACCGAGATCGCCACCCCGATGGTGATCCGGACGGGCCCTGGGTCGCCGGGGACGACGGGACCGTCGCCCCCGGCCGGCTCGGCGACCGGCATCAGCGGCCGGCCGGCCGCAGGAATCCGATCCGGTCGAAGACGGTCTCCAGCGTCTCGGACGCCACCGCGCGGGCCTTCTCGGCGCCCACCGCCAGCACCCGGTCCAGCTCCGCCGGGTCGTCCAGGTAGCTCCGGGTGCGCTGCTGGAACGGGACCACCCACTCGCTGTACAGCTCGGCCAGCTCGGTCTTCAGGGCGCCGTACATCTTGCCCTCGAAATGCGCGACCAGCTGCTCGATGGTCTGCCCGCTCAGCGCGGCGTGGATCCGCAGCAGGTTGGAGACCCCGGGCTTCTTCTCCTCGTCGTAGGAGACCACGGTGTCGGTGTCGGTCACCGCGCTCTTGAACTTCTTCACGCTGACCCGCGCCTCGTCCAGCAGGTTGACCAGACCCTTGGCCGAGGCCGCCGACTTGCTCATCTTGGCCGTCGGGTCCTGGAGGTCCAGGATCTTCGCGGTCTCCTTGAGGATGTACGGCTTGGGCAGCGTGAAGGTCGGCTGGTACCGGCTGTTGAAGCGCTCGGCCAGGTCCCGGGTCAGCTCCAGGTGCTGGCGCTGGTCCTCACCGACCGGGACGGCGTCCGCCTGGTAGAGCAGGATGTCGGCGATCTGCAGGATCGGGTAGGTGAACAGGCCGACCGAGGTGCTCTCGCTGCCCTGCTTGGCCGACTTGTCCTTGAACTGGGTCATCCGGGCGGCCTCGCCGAAGCCGGTGAGGCAGTTCATGACCCAGCCGAGCTGGGTGTGCTCGGGGACGTGCGACTGGACGAAGAGGGTGCACCGCTCGGGATCCAGGCCCGCGCCGAGCAGCTGGGCCGCCGAGATCCGGGTGTTCTGCCGGAGCGCCTGGGGATCCTGCTGCACGGTGATCGCGTGCAGGTCGACCACCATGTAGAAGGCGTCGTTCGCCTCCTGCAGGTCCACCCACTGGCGCACCGCGCCCAGGTAGTTGCCGAGGTGGAACGAGCCCGAGGTGGGCTGGATGCCGGAGAGCACCCGGGGGCGCTCCTTCGCCGGACCGTTGACCGCTGCGTTGACCATGCCCGCCATTCTTCCAGCTCCGCGCGGCGGTCAGGACAGGGAGTCGTTCGGAGGTTCTGCCAAGCGTGCGGTGCTCACCCGGATCCGGTCGATCCGCCGGCCGTCCAGCGCGGCGACGGTGAGCAGCGCGCCCTCCTCGACCCCGACCTCGGCCACCCGCACCTGGTCACCCACCGACGGCAGCGCGCCGAGTTCGGCGACCACGTAGCCGGCCACCGTCTCGTACGGGCCCTCGGGCAGGGTGACGCCGGTCTCCTCGGCGAAGTCGGCCAGGTTGAGCAGGCCGTTGACCTCCATGCCGCCGCCGGCCAGCCGGCGGCTGGCGGTCGCCTCGTGCGCGTCGTACTCGTCCCGGATCTCCCCGATCACCTCCTCGACCAGGTCCTCCAGCGTGACGATGCCGGCCGTGCCGCCGTACTCGTCGACCACGATCGCCAGGTGGTGGCCCTCCCGGCGCATCTCGCTCATCGCCTCCAGCACCAGCTTGGTGGCGGGCAGCAGCTTCACCGGTCGGGCGATGTCCCGGACCCGGACGGCCAGCTCGCCGAGCGCCCGGTAGAGGTCGCGGACGTGCACGAAGCCGACCACCGCGTCGTAGGAGCCCTCCACCACCGGGTAGCGGGAGTGCGGCGAGGTGCTGGTCTCCTCCCGGACCTCGGCGAGCAGCTGGTCGGCGTCCAGGAAGGTCACCTCGGTGCGCGGCACCATCACCTCGCGCAGCTGCCGCTCGCCGGCCTCGAAGACGTCGGCGATCAACGCCCGCTCGTCGCTGCCCAGTTCGGTGCTGGCGGCGACCAGGCCGCGCAGCTCCTCCGAACTCATCGCGCCACGGCCCGCCTTGGGGTCGCCACCGAGCAGCCGGACCACCAGGTTGGTGGAGCGGCCGAGCAGCCAGATCACCGGACGCAGCACGATCGACATCACGTCCACCACCGGCGCGGCCAGCAGCGCGAGCGACTCGGCCCGCTGAAGCCCGATCCGCTTGGGGGCCAACTCGCCGAGGACCAGCGAGACGTAGGAGATCAGCAGGGTCAGGCCGACCAGCGCCACGGCGTCCGCGACGCCCTTCGCGAGGCCGAGCGAGACGAAGGCGGGGGCCAGCTTGCCGGCCAGCGTGTCGGCGCCGAAGGCGGCCGACAGGAAGCCCATGCAGGTCACCCCGACCTGCACGGCGGCCAGGAAGCGGTTGGGGTCGGCGGCCAGGTGCGCGGCCCGCTCGGCCCGCTTGCCGCCCTTCTCGGCGAGGGTGCGGATCTGGCCCTCGCGCAACGAGATCAGCGAGATCTCGGCGATGTTGAACAGCCCACCGAGGACGATGAAGACCAGGACCAGGGCGGCGTCGCCGAGGGTTTCGTTCACGGTCGGCAGTTTAGGCGTACAACTCAAACAAACCCGGACGGCCGCCCCCGGGTGGGAGCGGCCGTCCTGGTGCTGCGGGGGACGACTCAGATCAGGCCGAGGGCCTGGACCGCGTCGCGCTCCTCCTTCAGCTCGTTCACCGAGGCGTCGATCCGGGCGCGGGAGAACTCGTTGATCTCCAGGCCCTGGACGATCTCGAACTTGCCGTCCTTGGTGGTGACCGGGAAGGACGAGATGATGCCCTCCTCGATGCCGTACGAGCCGTCCGAGACGATGCCCATCGAGGTCCAGTCGCCCTCGGCGGTGCCGTTGACCCAGGTGTACACGTGGTCGATGGCGGCGTTGGCGGCCGAGGCGGCCGAGGACGCGCCACGGGCCTCGATGATCGCGGCACCGCGCTTGGCGACGGTCGGGATGAACTCCTCGGCCAGCCACTTCTCGTCGTTGACGGCCTCGGCGGCGTTGACGGCGGTCTCGGCCCGCTTGACCTCGGCGTGGAAGATGTCCGGGTACTGGGTGGCCGAGTGGTTGCCCCAGATGGTCAGCCGCTTGACGTCGTTCACGGTGACGCCGAGCTTCTTGGCGAGCTGGGCCACCGCGCGGTTGTGGTCCAGGCGGGTCATCGCGGTGAACCGCTCGGCCGGCACGTCGGGGGCGTTGCGCTGGGCGATCAGGGCGTTGGTGTTGGCCGGGTTGCCGACCACCAGGACCTTGATGTCGTCCGCGGCGTGGTCGTTGATGGCCTTGCCCTGCGGGCCGAAGATGCCGCCGTTGGCCTGCAGCAGGTCGCCGCGCTCCATGCCGGCGGTGCGCGGGCGGGCGCCGACCAGCAGGGCCACGTTGGCGCCCTCGAAGGCGACGTTGGCGTTGTCGGTGATGGTGATGTCGCGCAGCAGCGGGAAGGCGCAGTCGTCCAGCTCCATCGCGGTGCCCTCGGCGGCCTTCACGCCCTGCGGGATCTCCAGCAGGCGCAGGTTCACCGGCACGTCCGCGCCGAGCAGGTGGCCGGAGGCGATGCGGAAGAGCAGCGCGTAGCCGATCTGGCCGGCGGCTCCGGTGACGGTGACGTTGACGGGGGTGCGGGTCATTTCTACCTTCTCCAGCTAATCGCCAGGTGCCCCAGGCACGTCGGCGCGCCGGAGCCGAGGATGTTCTCTCGACATCGAGAGAACCGGCGTCAGGTTATCGCAAGGGGAGCGCGAGGAGTACGCACGGGTGTGGCTGGTGCGTCACACGCCGTTGGCCTGGCAGGCGGCGCGGGCCCGCCCCTCGTCGAGGGGCGGGCCCGCGGCATCCGGCCGTCACCCGGGTCAGCGCTGCCGGCCGATGTAGTGGCCGAAGTCCTCCAGGGCCGGGATCTGCAGCCAGGGGTCGGGCTGGGCGAGCAGCGCTATCACCGCGATCGCCAGGCCCAGCACCAGCAGCACCAGCACGTCGGTGAAGCGGCTGCGCACCGCGAGCAGGCCGACCTCCGGCACCAGCGCCCGGAGCAACGCGCCGAGCATCAGCCCGCCGCCGATGGTCAGCAGCCCGTAGCGGAAGTCGACGGCGCAGGTGAGCCCCAGCCCGATCGCGACCACCGCCAGGACCAGCGTCATCGGCCACTGCCGTATCGGCAGCGGATGGCCGCGGTCCATGGCCGCACCGGAACCCTCCGGCGGGAGGGTCCCCGTGGTCCTCTCCGGCCGCCGACGCGACCGCCCCACTCGTACCGCACTCATCGGACGTCTCCGGTGGTCAGCGGGCGGCCTGGCGCTCGGCCGCCTCGACGATGTTGTTGAGCAGCATGGCGCGGGTCATCGGGCCGACCCCGCCCGGGTTGGGCGACAGCCAGCCGGCCACCTCGGCGACCGCCGGGTGCACGTCGCCGACCAGGCCGTCCTCGCTGCGGCTGACGCCGACGTCCAGCACGACCGCACCCGGGCGGACGTCCTCGGCCTTGACCAGGTACGGCACGCCGGCCGCGGCCACGATGATGTCCGCGCGGCGCAGGTGCGCGGAGAGGTCGCGGGTGCCGGTGTGGCAGAGGGTGACGGTGGCGTTCTCGCTCTTCCGGGTGAGCAGCAGACCGATCGAGCGGCCGACCGTGACGCCGCGGCCGACCACCACGACGTCCGCGCCGTTGATCTCCACCTGGTGCCGGCGCAGCAGCTCGACGATGCCGTACGGGGTGCACGGCAGCGGGCCCTGGATGCCGAGCGCGAGCCGGCCGAGCGAGGTGGGGTGCAGCCCGTCCGCGTCCTTGTCCGGGTCCATCAGCTCCAGCACCGGGTTGGCGTCCAGACCCTTGGGCAGCGGGAGCTGGACGATGTAGCCGGTGCAGGCCGGGTCCTCGTTCAGCTCGCGGACCACGGCCTCGACGTCGGCCTGGCTGGCGGTGGCGGGCAGTTCACGGCGGATCGAGGCGATGCCGACCTGGGCGCAGTCGCGGTGCTTGCCGCGCACGTAGGAGTGGCTCCCCGGGTCGTCGCCGACCAGCACGGTGCCGAGGCCGGGCACGATGCCCCGCTCCTTGAGGGCCGCCACGCGGACGGCGAGTTCGGACTTGATCGCGGCCGCGGTGGCCTTGCCATCGAGAATCTGGGCAGTCATGCCCCCTATCCTCCCGGATCCGCGGCGCTGCTCCGACACCCCCGCCCCGCGGACGGCGGACAGTGCCGGAAAGTGCCGGAACGTGTGGATCCGATTGCGGTTGCGCCACAGTTCTCCCGACGACCGCTCAGCTGCTGGACAGGTCACCGCGAAACGGTCGACGATATGGCCGAGTAAGTGATCGAGCCTGCCGTCCGCACCGTGGGCGGCGGGCGAACGGGGGAAGCACGCAGTGAGTAATCCGTACCAGCCGCCGGGGCCGTACGGGCAGCAACAGCCTGGCTACGGGCCGCCGCCGGCGGCCTACGGCCAGCCGCAGCCGTACGGGCCGCCGCAGCAGCCGGATCCCTACGCCCAGCAGGGCGGTTTCCAGCAGGCCGGCTACGGCTACCCGGTCGTCGCGCCGCCGCAGCAGAACAAGATGGCGACCGCGTCCGTGGTGCTCGGCTTCATCGGCATCTTCGGGTTCTGCTTCCCCGGCTCGTTCCTCTGCGGGCCGATCTCGCTCGGCCTGGCCATCGGCGGGCTGAACCGGGCCAGGAGGACCGGCGTCGGCCACCGGCAGGCGGTCGGCGGGCTGGTCATCGGCACGGTCGCCACCCTGGTGCTGATCGGCTGGATCGTCTTCTACGTCGTGCTGAGCAAGAACCACTCCGCGTGATCACCCCGGTTACGACCGCGCCCCTCACCCCGGTGGGCCGGCTGCGGCAGACCGCGCTGCGCTGCGCCCTGGCGACGGGAGCCGCGCTGGCGGTGGCGACGCTGCACTCCTGGCACGACCCGGGGGTGCTCTGCCCGCTGCGCCGGTTCACGGGGATCCCGTGCCCGGTCTGCGGCAGCACCACGGTCTTCGTCGAGGCCGGCCACGGGCACTGGCTGGCCGCGCTGACGGCCAATCCGGTCACCGTGGTCGCCGTGCTCGGGCTGCTGACCGCGCCGCTCGGGGGCGGCGCGTGGTGGTGGCGGCTGGCGCCACGCACCCGCGGCCGGTTGATCGCGTCAGCCGCCGTCATCTCCTGGGTCTGGCAGCTGAACCGTCTCGGTGTCGGTCTGTCATGACCCTCCACTAGTCTCACCCGCTGTCCGTCCCCCAGTTGATCCGTCCTGTTCAGAGCACTCCCGCAGTCCCGTCTCCGGAGGAATCCGTGTCCTACCCGCCCGATCCCAACAACCCCTACGGCCAGCCGCAGCAGGCCCCGTACGGCGTCCCGCCGCAGCAGAACCCGTACGGCCAGCCGGGGTACGGACAGCAGCCCGGGTACGGCTACCCGCAGCAGCCCGGGTACGGCATGCCGCCGCAGAACCCGTACGGCCAGCCCGGCTACCCGGTCGCACCGCCGGTCCTCGCCGGCTGGGGCGCCCGGCTCGGCGCTACCTTCATCGACAGCCTGGTGATCGGCCTGCCGGCGATCATCGGCTACTCGGTCGGCGTCGGGATGCTGGTCAGCAACGTGGTGAAGTCGACCACCAACTGCCCGGTCGACTCCTACGGGATCCAGAACTGCCCGCCGCCCTCCACCGGGATCAGCGGCGCCGGCATCGCGTTCATCGGGATCGGCGCGCTGCTGACGATGATCCTGGGCATCTGGCAGCTGGTCCGCGAGGGCGGCACCGGCCAGACCATCGGCAAGAAGGCACTCAACATCCGGGTGGTCCGGGAGGCCGACGGGCAGCCGCTCGGCTTCGGCATGGCGTTCGTCCGTCGGCTGGCGCACGTCGTCGACGCGATCCCCTGCTACGTCGGCTTCCTCTGGCCGCTGTGGGACGACAAGGGCCAGACCTTCGCCGACAAGATCGTCAGCAGCCTGGTGGTCCGCACCCAGTAGTCCGCCGACGGCCCGACCCTCCCTCGTCCGGGGGGCCGGGCCGCCCGCTCTGTCCAGGAGAGGCTATGAGCACCCCGTACGACCCGACCACCGCCTACCCGAACCCGCCGGTGCTGGCGCACTGGGGGCTGCGCGTGGCAGCCTTCGCGATCGACTGGCTGATCATGGCGGCCGTCGGGGTGGTGGTCGTGCTGGCCACCGGCTCGTCGGGGCTGGCCGAGATCGTCAACTTCGCCGCGCTGGCGATCATCGCGAACCTGGAGGGCAGCACCGGCCAGTCCCCGGGGAAGCGGATCGTCGGCACCCGGGTGCTACGGGAGGCGGACGGCGGCCTGCTCGGCTTCGGCCCGGCCCTCGGCCGGCGGCTGCTGCACACGCTGGACGCGCTCTGCTGCTTCCTCGGCTTCCTCTGGCCGCTCTGGGACCAGCGCCGGCAGACCTTCGCCGACAAGATGATCCGATCGGTCGTCATCCGGGCCCGCTGAGCGGTCAACCGACCGTTCGTGGGCGGAGGTTGACGCCGCGGTCGGCGTTTATCCGACGCTCACCCCGGTGCGTTATCGTTCACGCCTGGTGGGGCATCAGCAGGCCCGTCGTGCACCGCACGACACGAACGAGCAGGGGAGCAACCGTGCGAGAGCGGTTCTACGAGCGGGAAGAGCGCATCGAGCGCGACGGTTTCTTCGGTGGCGAGGAGATCATCGAGCGCGAGGAGATCGTCCGTCGCGACCGCTTCGGGCGCGAGGAGATCATCGAGCGCGAGCGGGTCGAGGAGCGCGGCGGCCTGTTCGGTCTCTTCGGCGGTGACGAGGTCATCGAGCGCGAGGAGATCATCGAGCGGCGCGACTTCTTCTGAGCCGAGCGACGCGAGGGGCGGGTGCCGATCCGGCATCCGCCCCTCTGCTGTCAGCACATCACTTCGTCAGTGGGAGAAGTGCCGGGTCCCGGTGAAGTACATGGTGACCCCGGCCGCCGCGGCCGCCGCGACGACCTCCTCGTCACGGACCGAACCCCCGGGCTGGACCACGGCCTTCACACCGCCGTCGACCAGGATCTGCAGCCCGTCGGCGAAGGGGAAGAAGGCGTCCGACGCCGCGAACGACCCCACCGCGCGCTCGCCGGCCCGCTCGACCGCGAGCTTGGCCGAGTCCACCCGGTTGACCTGGCCCATCCCGACGCCCACCGAGGCGCCGTCCTTGGCCAGCAGGATCGCGTTGGACTTGACGGCCCGGCAGGCCCGCCAGGCGAAGGCCAGGTCGGCCAGCTCGCCCTCGGAGAGCGCGTCACCGGTCGCCAGCGTCCAGGTCGCCGGGTCGTCGCCCGCGGCGTCGATCCGGTCGACGTCCTGCACCAGCACGCCGCCGCTGATCCGGCGCGCCTCGCGCCGCTCGCAGGGCGCCTCGGGGGCGCGCAGCACCCGGAGGTTCTTCCTCCGCGCCAGCACCTCCACCGCGCCCTCCTCGTACGCCGGGGCGACCACCACCTCGGTGAAGATCGGCGCGATCTGCTCGGCCAGCGCGACCGTCACCGGGCGGTTGACGGCGATCACGCCGCCGTACGCCGAGACCGGGTCGCACTCGTGCGCCTTGCGGTGCGCCTCGGCGACGTCCGCGCCGGTCGCGATGCCGCACGGGTTGGCGTGCTTGATGATCGCCACGGCCGGCTCGTCGTGGTCGTAGGCGGCCCGCCGGGCGGCGTCGGTGTCGACGTAGTTGTTGTACGACATCTCCTTGCCGTGCAGCTGCTCGGCCGCCGCCAGGCCGCCCCTCCCGTCGGTGTACAGCGCCGCCGACTGGTGCGGGTTCTCGCCGTAGCGCAGCACGCTCCCGCGCTCCCAGGTGGCGCCGAGGAAGCGCGGGAACGCCTCCTCCGACTCCGTGTAGCCCGAGGTCTCGAACCAGGACGCCACCGCGACGTCGTACGCGGCGGTGTGCGCGAAGGCCGCACCGGCCAGCCGCTTGCGGGTGAGCAGGTCGAAGCCGCCGGCCTGGACCGCGGCCAGCACGTCCCCGTAGCGGGCCGGGTCCACCACCACGGCGACCGAGGGGTGGTTCTTGGCCGCCGCGCGGACCATCGAGGGCCCGCCGATGTCGATCTGCTCGACGCACTCGTCCGGGGTGGCGCCCGAGGCGACGGTGGCGGCGAACGGGTAGAGGTTCACCACCACCAGGTCGAAGGGCTGGATGTCCAGCTCGGCCAGCTGCGCGCGGTGCGACTCCAGCCGCAGGTCGGCGAGCACGCCGGCGTGCACGCGGGGGTGCAGCGTCTTCACGCGCCCGTCCAGGCACTCCGGGAAGCCGGTCAGCTCGGAGACCTCGGTGACCGGGACGCCGGCGGCGGCGATCCGGGCTGCGGTGGAACCGGTGGAGACCAGCTCGACCCCGGCGGCGTGCAGGCCCTGGGCCAGCTCCTCCAGGCCGGTCTTGTCGTACACGCTGACCAGGGCGCGACGGATCGGGCGAACGTCCTCGGAGACGGGAGGGACACTGCTGGCACTCATGCCGGGATCCATACCTTTCGGTCTTCGATGCGGTGGCCTTCGCGGGCGAGACGGCCCACGACCTCGACGAGCAGGGTGCGCTCGACAATCTTGATGCGCTCGTGCAGCGCTTCGCCGCCATCGGCGTGGTCGGCGTCGGTGACCTCGACGACCCCCTGCGCGATGATCGGCCCGGTGTCCACCCCGGAGTCGACCAGGTGCACGGTGCAGCCGGTGACCTTCACCCCGTACGCCAGCGCGTCGGTGACGCCGTGGGCGCCGGGGAAGGACGGCAGCAGGGCGGGGTGGGTGTTGACGATCCGCCCGCCGTAGGCACGCAGGAAGCCGCTCCCGAGGATCTTCATGAATCCCGCGGTCACCACCAGGTCGGGCTGGTACGCCCGTACCGAGGCGGTCAGCGCGGCGTCCCAGTCGGCCCGGCCGGGGAAGTCCTTGATCCGGTGGACGAAGGTCGGCAGGCCGGCCCGCTCGGCGCGCTCCAGCCCCGCGATGCCGTCGCGATCGGCACCCACGGCGACGATCTCGGCGCCGTACGCCGGGTCGGCGACGGCGTCGATCAGCGCCTGCAGATTGGTGCCCGAGCCGGACACCAGGACGACCAGCCGCGCGGGACGGCCGACGGGGGGTGGGAAGGCGAGCGAGGAAACGGCGGCCACTGGCGCGATTCTCCGTACGTCGGTGTGCCTGACCGCTGGTACGTCCACCGGCGGTGGGGCCACTACGGACAGGCGAAACGTCGGCGTGTCCCGCGCTACCGCGGGTCCGGGAACCCGGGAGAGCCGCCGACCGTCACCACGATAACGGCTGGTTGAACGGGCGCTGTACCTGGGAATCCCCTTGACGCGCGTAGATGAGAGCGGGATCTCGCCCCGGCCCGCGAACCGGCCGTCCACCGGGCGCGGACGCCCCCGCCGGCGCCCCTCCGGCGACCGTGGGGCCGCCGGTCCCGCACCCGAACGGCAGGCCGCCCGCACCCGTTCATCGGCCTGCGGGATCATTGGGTCGCGGTGCCCCGCACGCGGAGTACCGGATCCAGGCCGGCCCGCCGGCGATCCCCGCCCCCGGCACCGCCGACGCCCGACAACGATTGAGGACCCCGACGCATGAGCAGCGGCCAGAACAGCGACGAGCGCAACCCCTTCGCGCCGCCGCCGGCAGATGCCCCGGACCAGCCGTGGCGGCCCCGCCTCCCGCAGGGCCAGGCGTCGGGGGCGGGCGGGGCCCAGGGCGGACCGGACGGCGACGACGACCAGCAGGGGCGCGGCCCCGCGGGCCGGCCGCCGGTGCCCCCGCCGCACCCGTGGAGCCCGAACTGGCAGGGCGGCGGCCGGCCCGAGCGGCCGCAGGCGCCGCAGCAGCCGCGCTTCGATCCCACCGACCCGGTGCAGCGCCGCTCCCGCTACGCGCTGCTCAG
This sequence comes from Kitasatospora sp. NPDC024654, assembly GCF_055559155.1. Classification (NCBI taxonomy): domain Bacteria; kingdom Bacillati; phylum Actinomycetota; class Actinomycetes; order Kitasatosporales; family Streptomycetaceae; genus Kitasatospora; species Kitasatospora sp. NPDC024654. Next base: position 97,954 of record NZ_JBVHLF010000003.1, on the reverse strand, counting down.
CGGGATGGCCGCGCTCTTCTCCGGGCTGTCCGCACTGCTGCCGCTCGCCCTGCTCTTCGGCGCCCTCGCCATGTACTGGGGGATCAGCTCGCTGCTCGCCTCCGGCAAGGACGAGCCGGCGACGGCCAAGGCCGCGCGGCCGAACCCGTTCGCGGCGCCGGCCGCGCCGGTCACGCCGGTCACGCCGAACGCCTGGCCGTACGGGCAGCGCAGCCGGCCACAGGTGCCGGCCGCGCTCGGCGGGCTGCTCACCGGCGGGGTGGCGGTCGCGCTGGTGCTCGGCTCGTTCGCGCTGCAGCTCGCCTACCGGCCGTACTTCGAGTGCGTGAACGACGCGCTGACCCAGCAGGCCCAGCAGAGCTGCTCCACGCTGGCACCGCAGTGGCTGGTCAGCTACACCGACCCGACGAACTGACCGGCTGACCGGGCGGGTCAGCCGCGGCGGCCCGGGAGCCGGCCGAGGAGCGCCGCCCAGCCGGCCCGGCCGGTCCGCCGCCAGCGGGCCGTCCGGTCCGCCAGGCCCCGGCGCGGCGCGAGCACGGGTTCCTCGTCGAGTCCGTCCGAGCCCCCGTCGACCTCGTCCCGACCCCCGTCGTCCCGGCCCCCGTCGACGGCCGGCGCCCGGAGCCGCCACCAGCGCACCACCGCGGTGCCCGGGACCAGCAGCACCGCGAACCACCCGGCGGCCACCGGCCCCACCCACCACGGCGGCCCCAGCACGGCCATCCGGCCCGCACCGAGCGCGCCGCCGGCCAGCCACCCGGCCAGCGTCACCACCGCCCCGGCGGCCAGCGCGCTGCCGAGCGCGACCAACGCCGTCGCCGGGACCCGCCAGGGCTCGGACGGCCCGTCCTCCGCGCGCCGCCCGCCGGCCGCCGCCGCGCGTCCGAGTAGCCCGGCCGCCACCGCGCCCGCCAGCACCGGAACCACGAAGGCCAACCGCTGCCAGCCCGACGCCGTCCAGGGCACCAGCCCGAGCAGCGGGAAGCTCGGCAGCGCGCCGAGCACCAGCCGGCCGGGGCCGACCGCCGTCCCGGCCCCCAGCAGGAAACCCGGCCCGAGCGCGTAGGAGGCGGACCAGACCACCGCGTTGGGCACCAGCAGCAGGCAGCTCAGCAGCAGCCCGGCGAACCCGGCGAGGCTGCCCCCGGCCAGCGAGTGGACCGCCGGCCCGGTGCGGTCGGCGCGCACCAGCAGAGCGAGCGCGAAGAGCAGCGCTCCCCCGGCGGCCAGGGTGAGCACCCCGACCGCCGCCGCCCGCCAGAGTGGTCCCAGCGCACCGGCCGGCCGGGCCCAGCCGGGCAGCCGCTCCGCCCAACCGGTCCAGCGCTCCCGCTGCTCCCGCCAGCGGGCCGCGCCGGGCAGCGCCCGGGCACCGGCCGCGGCCGAGAGGTAGGCCAGCGCGGCGACCGCCAGCACGTCCGGCAGCGGACGGGCCCGCAGCCCGCCCGCGCCCACGACGGCCGAGGAGCAGGCCAAGGTGATCGGGAGCGCGATCGCCAGGTATCCCGCGCACAGTGCGCCCGGCACGCTCCCGCGGCGCGCGCCCGCCGACCGGGCGGCCCGGGCGCCGGCCCGGCGCAGCAGCAGCGCGGTGAGCAGGGTGGGCAGCAGCGGGGTGAGCGAGAACGGGACGGCCGCGGCGCCCCGGGTCAGCGGGCCGCCGTGGGCGAGCAGCCAGAGGCCGCCGACCAGCCTGGCGGCGTCGCCCGCGTCGGCGGCGGAGTCCTCCGGGCCGGACGAGACGACCCACAGCACGAGCACGGGGAGGGCGGTCGCGGCGAGTCCGAGCAGCGCGGCGGTGATGCCGACGACGATCGGGCCGGATGCCGAGTTGAGCCCGCGTGAGATCGGACGGCCCATCAGGTGGTGCCTCATGGTCCCTCATGGTGCCAACGTCACCCGTCCTGTCCTCTGCAGGCGCGAGCGTTCGCCGTGTCCCAGATTATGTGCTTATGTGCCGCATCTCAGTCAGCTGCTGCCACGACCGGGCCGGCGCGCGCCGCGCCCGGTCCGTCCGTACCGGTGCACTCGGCGGGGGTGGTCGATGACCCACCAGCCGGACACCCCGGACAGCACGCCGGAGAGCGCGCCGGAGGAGACCACGCCCAGCCTCTCCGCCAAGGAGGTCCAGCTGCTCACCCGGCTGGCCGCCGGTGACGACCTCCCGGCGGCCGCCGCCGCGCTGCGGATCCCGCCCGACAGCGCGCGTGGGCAGCTGCGGCGGGCGATGCGGAATCTCGGTGTCCGGACTGACCGCGAGGCCGTCGCGCGGGCCGTCGAGGCCGGGCTGCTGGCGCCCACCGCCGGCGCCCCCGATCCCTGCGCCACGCCGTCCGCCGCGACGCCCGTCCCGCCCACCCTGCTGGGCTTCGACGCGCTGCACTCGCGCGCCTACACCGACCTGGTCCAGCAGACCTACCTGCTCACCGCCTCCCCCCACCGGGCCGAACGCGCGGTCTGGCGGGCCTTCGGCTCCGCCTGGAACAGCTGGGCCAAGGTCGCCGCGACGCCCGACCCGGAGTCCTGGGTCCGGGTCCGGGCATTCGACCACGCGCTCTCGCCCTGGCACGCACTCGGCCCCGAGCGGGGCTGGCGGCTCCCGGGGCTGCCCGGGGCGGCCACCCCCCTGATGGCCGCCGCCCCCGGCCGGTGCCGGGAGCAGCCGACGGAGCAGGACCGGGCACTGCTCGAGGCGGTGTCGCGGCTGTCCCGCCCGCGCCGCCGGGCGCTGCTGCTGCACGACGTGCTGGGCCATTCGGTGCCGGCGATCGCGACCGAGGTGCAGTCCAGCACGGCGGGCGCCGAACACCGGGTACGGGCCGCCCGGGCGGCGCTGGCCGCGGCGGTGCCGGAGGTGGTCGGCGCCGATCCGGACGCCCCGGGCTTCGGCGAACGGCTGGGCGGCCTGCTCTACCGGGCGGCGATCCGCGGCTGCGTGCTGCCGCCGTGCTCGTCGGGGACCGGGACGCTGCGGACCCGTGCCCGGATGCGCGCGGTCGCGGTGCCGGGGGCCGCCGGGCTGCTGGTGCTGGCCGCCGTGCTGACCGGCTGGACCACGGTGGACGGGCACGGGCCGTCCTCGCTCTTCGCGGTGCCCGCGCCGGAGCCGCTGCCGCTGTGCAGCGGCCCGGAGTCGGGCAGCGCCGGCCCCGCCGCGCCACCCGGGCCGGGGACGCCGGTCGGCAAGCCGGGGCTGCGGACCGAGTGGTGCTGGCCGCTGGACGAACGCCCGGTGGTGCTGACCGACCCGTCCCCCACGGCCACCGCGCAGGGGCCGGTCCTGGCCACGGACAGCACCGGCGGTTCCTCGGACGCGCTCGCCCTCCGCCCCGCCCCCTTCGCCCACCGCCCGCTCCCCCGGCCACCGGCCGGCCTGTTCGGCGCCCCGGTCCCGCCGCCCCACGTCCTCCGCCCCGCCCCGGCACCCCCGCGACCCGCATCCGCCGCACCTGCACCCGGCCCGCAGCCTCCGCAGGCCGCGCCGCAGCCCGCACCCGCGCCCGCACCGCACCCCCCGTCCCCACCCGCCGCGCCGGCGGCCCCGGCCCCCGCGCAGCGGCCCTGGCTGCCCTCCCTCCGCACGCGGCCCTGACCGGCCCACCCCGGAAGGCGGCCCCCGGAAAGCCGTGAGCCCCGGACCACCACAGCGGTCCGGGGCTCACTACGTGCTGCTACCGGCTACTTCAGCCGATCAGCTCACGGGCCAGGCGCGCGGTCTCGGACGGGGTCTTGCCGACCTTCACGCCCGCGGCCTCCAGGGCCTCCTTCTTGGCGGCCGCGGTGCCCGAGGAGCCGGAGACGATGGCGCCGGCGTGGCCCATGGTCTTGCCCTCGGGGGCGGTGAAGCCCGCGACGTAGCCGACGACCGGCTTGGTCACGTGCTCGGCGATGTAGGCCGCGGCCCGCTCCTCGGCGTCGCCGCCGATCTCACCGATCATCACGATGATCTCGGTCTGCGGGTCCTCCTGGAACGCCTTGAGGGCGTCGATGTGGGTGGTGCCGATGACCGGGTCGCCACCGATGCCCACGGCCGAGGAGAAGCCGAGGTCGCGCAGCTCGTACATGAGCTGGTAGGTCAGGGTGCCGGACTTGGACACCAGGCCGATCTTGCCGGCGGTGGTGATGTCGGCCGGGATGATGCCGGCGTTCGACTGTCCGGGGGAGATCAGGCCGGGGCAGTTCGGGCCGATGATCCGGGTCTTGTTGCCCTTGCTGCCCGCGTACGCCCAGAAGGCGGCCGAGTCGTGGACCGGCACGCCCTCGGTGATGACGACGGCCAGGCCGATCTCGGCGTCGATCGCCTCGACGACGGCGTCCTTGGTGAACTTCGGCGGCACGAAGATGACCGTGACGTCGGCGCCGGTCTCCTTCATGGCCTCGGCGACGGAGCCGAAGACGGGCACCTCGGTGCCGTCCACGTCAACCGTGGTGCCGGCCTTGCGCGGGTTCACGCCGCCGACGATCTGGGTGCCCGAGGCGAGCATGCGGCGGGTGTGCTTCATGCCCTCGGAGCCGGTCATGCCCTGGACGATGACCTTGCTGTCCTTGGTAAGGAAGATAGCCATGGTGTTAGTCCCCTTCCTTACTTCGCGTTGGCCAGCTCGGCGGCGCGGTCAGCGGCACCGTCCATGGTGTCCACCTGCTCCACCAGCGGGTGGTTGGCGTCGGTCAGGATCTTGCGACCCAGCTCGGCGTTGTTGCCGTCCAGACGGACGACCAGCGGCTTGGTGACCGCCTCGCCCTTGCTCTCCAGGAGGGCGAGGGCCTGCACGATGCCGTTGGCGACCGCGTCGCACGCGGTGATGCCGCCGAAGACGTTGACGAAGACCGACTTGACGTCGGGGTCGCCCAGGATGATCTCCAGGCCGTTCGCCATCACCTCGGCCGAGGCGCCGCCACCGATGTCCAGGAAGTTGGCGGGCTTGACGTTGCCGTGCTGCTCACCGGCGTAGGCGACGACGTCCAGGGTGCTCATGACGAGACCCGCGCCGTTGCCGATGATGCCGACCTCACCGTCGAGCTTGACGTAGTTGAGGCCCTTGGCCTTGGCCGCCGCCTCCAGCGGGTTGGCCGCGGCCTTGTCCTCCAGCGCCTCGTGCTCCGGCTGGCGGAACTCGGCGTTCTCGTCCAGCGAGACCTTGCCGTCGAGCGCGATGATCTTGCCGTCGCCGGACTTGATCAGCGGGTTGACCTCGACCAGGAGGGCGTCCTCCTTGATGAAGACCGTCCAGAGCTTCTGGAGGACCTCGGCGACCTGGTCGGCGATCTCGGCCGGGAAGTTGGCCGCGGCGACGATCTCGGCGGCCTTCTCCGGGGTGCAGCCCTCGTTGGCGTCGACCGGGACCTTGGCCAGCTTCTCCGGGGACTCCTCGGCGACGACCTCGATCTCCACGCCGCCCTCGACGCTGGCCATGGCCAGGAAGGTGCGGTTGGTGCGGTCCAGCAGGAACGAGACGTAGTACTCGTCCTTGATGTCCGCGGTCTGGGCCAGCATCACCTTGTGAACGGTGTGGCCCTTGATGTCCATACCGAGGATCGCCTCGGCCTTGGCGACGGCGTCGGCCGGGTCGGCGGCGAGCTTGACGCCACCGGCCTTGCCACGCCCACCGACCTTCACCTGAGCCTTGACGACGGCGCGGCCGCCGAAGCGCTCGGCGATGGCGCGAGCGGCTTCCGGGGTGTCGATGACATCACCGTCAAGCACGGGTACCCCGTGCTTGGCGAAGAGGTCCCTCGCCTGGTACTCGAACAGGTCCACGTGTGTTCGTCCTTGTTCGTGGTCGCGGATTGTCTCTGTAACGAGCGTGCCACGGCAGGATCTTCGCTGCGGGTCGTCGGGGCGGTACGGGTACGCAGAATTTTGTTCTTGCGGCCCGAACCGCCACGGGCGCACACGTCAATCAACACGCGCGTCACGTCCGTCTGGCAGGTTATCCCCGCAGGACCGGCGCGATTCGCCCGGGATGGGCCCCGCTTGGGTGAGAACCGTCACAACGGGTGCGTTCCACCGGGCCACGCGCCGGCCGGGGGTCGTTCCGTCCACCCGTCCGCTCACCCGCTCGCCCGGCTCCCGTCCGGTACCGGCAGCGGACGCTTCTCGATCGCGGCGGCCATGATCTCGGGGAAGGCGTCCGGGGTGCAGGCGAAGGCGGGCGCGCCCAGCGCGGCCAGGGCCGCCGCGTGCGCGTGGTCGTAGGCGGGGGCGCCCTCGTCGGAGAGCGCGAGCAGGGCGATGAACTGGACGCCGGCCGCCTTCATCGCGGCCACCCGGCGGAGCATCTCCTGCCGGATGCCGCCCTCGTAGAGGTCGCTGATCAGCACCACCACGGTCTCAGCCGGACGGGTGATTCTCGACTGGCAGTAGGCCAGCGCCCGATTGATGTCGGTGCCGCCACCGAGCTGGGTGGCGAACAGCACGTCCACCGGGTCGCCGAGCTGCTCGGTCAGGTCGACCACCGAGGTGTCGAAGACCACCAGCCGGGTGTCCAGGCTGCGCATCGAGGCGAGCACCGCGCCGAAGACCGCCGAGTGGACCACCGAGGCCGCCATCGAGCCGGACTGGTCGATGCAGAGGATGACGTCCTTCCTCACCGCGCGCTGGGCCCGTGCGTAGCCGACCAGCCGCTCGGGGACGACCGTGCCACGGCCGTCCGGGCCGACGTCCGGCAGGTAGTTCCTCAGGTTGGCCCGGATCGTCCGGTCCCAGTCGATGTCCCGGTGCCGGGGGCGGTTGACCCGGGCACTGCGGTCCAGCGCGCCACCGAGGGTGGCCCGGGTGCGGTCGGCCAGCCGGCGCTCCAGCTCGGCGACCACCTTGCCGACCACCAGCCGGGCGCTCTCCCGGGTGGTCTCGGGCAGCGCGTGCTTGAGTGAGAGCAGGGTCCCGACCAGGTGGACGTCCGGTTCGACGGCGGCCAGCATCTCCGGCTCCAGCAGTAGCCGGTCCAGGCCGAGCCGGGAGATGGCGTCCTGCTGCATCAGCTGGACCACCGAGGTCGGGAAGTACTCCCGGATGTCGCCCAGCCAGCGGGCCACCTGCGGGGCCGAGCCGCCGAGCCCGGCGCTGCGGGCGGCGGCCCGGTCGGGGCGGCCACCGGCCTCGGGCGTGCCGCGGTAGAGGGCGGCCAGCGCCTGGTCCAGGCCGGTGTCGCGGCCGGTCAACCGGCGGCCGGTGCCGTCCGCCTCGCCGCCGAGCACCAGCCGCCAGCGGCGCAGGCGCTCGGCGGCGGGATCGAGCGAAGTGCTGGTCATCGGGTGCTCCTCTGCACGGAGTCGTTCGCGGTGGGCAGGCCGAGCAGCAGGGCCAGGGTGGGCAGCGCGGCGTCCGCCCGTCGGGTGTCGAGCGGCTCGGCCGCCGCCGGGCCGCCGACCGGCAGGGTGCCGTCCCCACCCGGCGGGCCGGCCGCCACCCGTGCGCCGATCGTCCGCCGGACGCCGGCCTCCAGGGCCGAGAAGGTGCGCCGCAGCAGCGGCAGCACGTCGACGAAGGTGTCACCGGACACCCCGGTGAGCCACTCGTCGAGCAGCCCGAGCAGCTGCGGGTCGTGCAGCAGCAGCGCCCCGCCGCCGGCCAGGAAGCCCTCGATCCAACCAGCGGCGTCGGCCGGGCTGTTGGCCGTCGAGAGCACCAGCCGCAGCCGGCGGCCGGCCTCGGCCGTGTCCAGCCGGGCCTCGTCCAGCAGCAGTCGGACCGCCCGGCCGCGCAGCAGGCCGGGGACCCCGGTGGCCGGTCCGGCCGCGGGCTCCCGGCGGGCCAGCGAGCCGAGCGCGGCGGCCCAGCGGTCGGCCAGACCGTCCGCCCCGCCGGCCGCCCCCCGCGCCAGCAGCGCGACCGCCGCGTGCACCGCGTCCAGGTGGGCGCGCATCGCCGCCGCGCCGTCCGCGTCCAGCCCGGTGCAGGCGGGCGGCAGGCCGACGCGGATCCGCTCGGCCAGCCCGCGCGCCACGCCGTCCAGCGCACCGCTGTCGGTGCCCCGGACGTCCCCGTAGCGCAGCGCCCGGACCAGGGCCGGCAGCGCCTCGGCGAGCTGCGCGACGTCGGTGTCCAGCGCGGCCCGGTCGGCCAGCTCGCGCATCACCGCGGGCAGCGCGGCGGGCAGCTGGGCCACCAGGCACTGCTCGGCGAGCCTGGTGAGCTCGGCGAGTTCGACGGCGTCGGCCGCCCGGGCCGCGACCTTGGCGGCGGCGGCCTCGGCCACCGTCGTCCCCCACTGCGCGGCCTCCACCACCCGGACGGCGAACTCCGGCTCCCAGCGCAGCCGCCAGCTCTCCCGGAAGGTGCCGGTGGAGTTGACGGCAGAGCGGGTCTCGGTGCCCCAGCCGATGCCGAGCAGCCGCAGCCGGTGCAGCAGCAGCGAGCGGGCCGCGTCCAGCTCCTTGCGCAGGTCCAGGGCGAGTTCACGGTCCCCCGGGTCCGGCCTGAGCCGCAGGGTGCGCTGCTGGCGGGTCAGGTCGCGCTGCAACGGCACGGTCGGGGTGCCGGACGGCACCTCGCCGAGCGCCTCGCCGACCACCAGCCGCTCGCGGACCAGCGCGAGCGCGACCTCGGAGCCGTCGCACATCACGGACCGCACCGCGTCCAGCGTCTCGGCCAGCCCGGGCACCGGGCGGCCGCGCATCGCGGCCAGCGTCTCGGCCAGCCGGACCGCCTCGATGACGTGCGCGGAGGAGACCGGGTGGTCCTCGGCCCGCAGCAGTTCGGCGGCGCCGGTCAGCCAGCGGGCCAGGCCCTCCGGGCCGTTCCGGAACAGGTGCCGGTACCAACCGGGCGACTCGATGCCGGCGCCGTAGCCGGTGTGCTGGGAGAGCCGGCGGTGCGTCCAGGGCACCCAGGTGATCTCGGTGCGCACCTTCTTGGGCAGCTCGGCCAGCAGCGCGCGGTCGGCGGCCACGGTGGTCCCCACACGCAGCGCGGGGACGTGCCAGGCGCCGCAGACCACCGCGATCCGCCGGTGGCCGGCCCGCCCGGCGGCCCGGATCCGCTGGCGCATGTACGCCTCGCGCAGCTCGTCGCGACGGGCGGCGCCGCGCCGCGGGCCGGGGATCCCCTCCGCCCCCGGCCGCTCGCGCAGCGCCGCCATCGCCTCCGCCAGCGCCGCGAACGGCGCCAGCGCGTCCGCACCGGGGGTCCGGTGTTCGACGACGTCCTCCCACCAGGCCTCGGGGTCGTCGTGCCCGGCCGCCGCGGCGAGCGCCGCGATCGGGTCGACCCGTTCGGTCGGCCCGGCCTCCGCTTCGGCGGGCTCCCCGGCAGCCGCGAGCGCGAAGCCGTACCCCGCCGGGAGGTCGATGAAGTGGACCGGCAGCTGCCGGTCCAGTCCGTGACGGATCGCCACCCACTCCGGTGAGAAGGCGGCGAACGGCCAGAACCCGGCGCGGGCCGGATCGTCCACCGCGTGGGCCAGCAGCGCGACCGGCGGCACCATATCCCGTTCCGCCGCCAGTGCGATGATCGGATCGGCCTCGGCCGGCCCCTCGATGAGCACGACGTCCGGTTCCAGCTGCCCGAGCGCGGCGGCCACCGCCCGGGCCGAGCCCGGACCGTGGTGCCGGATCCCCAGCAGCGTCACTTCGGCGTCCACGTCCCCCTCCTCCTTCCGGTTCCTCCCGACTCGGGCGCTCAGCGGGAGAGTTCGCGAGCGGCCCGGTAGAAGTCCTTCCAGCCGTCCCGCTCGCGGACCACGCCCTCCACGTACTCCCGCCAGACCAGCTGGTCGGCCACCGGGTCGCGGACCACCGCTCCCAGCACGCCGGTCGCCACGTCCGCCGCCCGCAGCACGCCGTCGCCGAAGTGCGCGGCCAGCGCCAGACCGTTGGTGACCACGGATATCGCCTCGGCGGTGGAGAGCGTGCCGGTCGGCGTCTTGACCTTGGTCCGGCCGTCGGCGGTGACACCGTCCCGCAGCTCGCGGAAGACGGTCACCACCCGGCGGATCTCCTCGGCACCGCCGGGCAGTTCGGGCAGGTCGAGCGAGCGGCCGAGCTGGCCGACCCGGCGGGTGACGATCTCGACCTCCTCGTCGAGCGTCGCGGGCAGGGGCAGCACGACCGTGTTGAAGCGCCGGCGCAGTGCGCTGGACAGCTCGTTGACCCCACGGTCACGGTCGTTGGCGGTGGCGATCAGGTTGAAGCCGCGGACGGCCTGCGTCTCGCCGCCCAACTCGGGGACCGGCAGGGTCTTCTCGGACAGGATGGTGATCAGACTGTCCTGCACGTCGGCCGGGATCCGGGTCAGCTCCTCGACCCGGGCGATCTTGCCGTCCGCCATCGCCCGCATCACCGGGGACGGCACCAGCGCCTCCCGGCTCGGACCATTGGCCAGCAGCTGCGCGTAGTTCCAGCCGTACCGGACGGCCTCCTCGGGTGTCCCGGCGGTGCCCTGGACCAGCAGCGTGGAGTCCCCGCTGATCGCGGCGGCCAGGTGCTCGGAGACCCAGGTCTTGGCCGTCCCCGGCACCCCGAGCAGCAGCAGCGCCCGGTCGGTGGCCAGCGTGGTGACGGCGACCTCGACGATCCGGCGCGGGCCGACGTACTTGGGCGTGATCACCGTGCCGTCCGGCAGTTCGCCGCCGAGCAGGTAGGTGGCGACGGCCCACGGCGAGAGCCGCCACCGCTCGGGGCGCGGCCGGTCGTCCTGCGCGGCGAGCGCGGCCAGCTCGGCGGCGAACGCGTCCTCGGCGTGCGCGCGGAGGACCTCGGGGATCGGCGTGGTGGTCAAGGGGCTCCTTCAGGTCGGCCGCCGGGCGGGTACACGGGGGCGGTGAGGTGATCGGGGAGCATCGCGAAGAGGGGGCGGGGGACGATCGGTGACCCGGCCCCCGCCTGCGGGAACCACTCTGTCCCCCGCCACTGACAACGCACCGTCGCCGGGCGCCGTGCGGTCGCTACCCTGCGGTGAGGAGGAGGTGCGGAGATGACCGCCACAGTGCCGGAGACCGCACACGACCTGGTGCGCCTGCTCGAAGACATCCCGGAGCTCGACGGCAACCGCATCGAGCTCATCGACGGAGAGATCGTGCTGCGCCCGTCCGCCACGCCGTTCCACAACTTCATCCAGTCGACCATCACCAGCCGGTTCATCCAGCACGGCTGGCGGTCGATGACCGAGCAGGCCCTGGTCTCGGCCGGGCAGACCTTCGGGCCGAAGCCCGACATCGCCGTCACCACCCGCGAGTTGGCCGCCGACAACGCCAACCCGTTCCCAGCCGACCGGATCGCCGTCACCGTGGAGATCGTCTCCTCGGACCGCGACGGCGACCACACCAAGAGGCGGCTCTGGTCCGCCCGCTGCGGGATCCCGCTCCACGTCATCGTCGACCCCGACGACGGCCTCTGGGAGCTGTACTCACAGCCCCGTGGCGGTGACTACCGGGTGGTGGAGAAGGGCGAGTCCGGCGAGGGGATCTCCCTCCCCGAGCCCTTCTCCTTCGCACTGGGCACCAGCAGCTTCAAGGTCCACCCGCCCAGGCACCCCTGAGCGCTGAGGCCCTGTCAGTCCCTCGCTCTAGCGTTCGAGTCATGGAGGAACGCTGGAGCACCGAACACGTCCTGTCCCTCGCGCCCGACGCCGCTTCGCGGAAGGCGGCGGGGAAGCTGTCGTCGCCCGCGCCATGGTCCGGGGCGGGGAGCGGCCAGGGGGCGCTGTGGGGGTCGTGCGAGGGGAGCGGGAGCACACCGTACCGGACGGTCGTCGAGCTGGCCACGCCCGCGTACCAGTGCAGTTGCCCCAGCCGGAAGTTCCCCTGCAAGCACGCGCTGGGCCTGCTGCTGCTGTGGAGCGCCGGATCCGAGGCGGTGCCGGGCGGCGCCGAGCCGGCGGACTGGGCGGCCGAGTGGCTGGCCGCGCGGCAACAGCGGGTCGAGCGGGCCGTCGAGCGGCGGGCGGCCCGGGCGGAGGCGGTGGGCGCCGATCCGACCGCCGCCCGGCGTCGGGCCGATCGGCGGGCGGCCCGGGTCGCCGGCGGCGCCCAGGAGTTGCGACTGCGGCTGGCCGACCGGGTGCGCCGCGGCCTGGCCGACCCGAGCGCCGCGAGCGGCTCCTGGGAGCAGGTGGCCGCCCGGATGATCGACGCCCAGGCCCCCGGACTCGCCTCCCGGGCCCGGGAGTTGGACGAGCTGCCGGAGGACTCCGCACTGGCCGGCTACGCCCTGCTGCACCTGCTGGCCACCGGCTACGAACGGGTCGGCGAGTTGCCCGAGGCGCTGGCGGCGACCGTCCGCAGCCGGGTCGGCTTCACCGCCGACACCGCCGAGCTGCTGGCCGGCCCGACCGTGCGCGACCACTGGCTGGTCCTGGGCAGCCAGGACAGCGCCGACGAGCGGCTGACCACCCGCCGGCTCTGGCTGCGGGGCACCAAGACCGGCCGGACGACCCTGCTGCTGGCCTTCGGCCGGCCCGGCCAGGCGCCCGAACTGGCCATCCCCACCGGCCAGTCGCTGGAGGCCGAGGTGGCCTACCAGCCGGCCGCGCGCCCGCTGCGGGCCGTCCTCGGCACCCGCCACGGCGCCCCCGCGGCACCACCACCGGAGGCGGCCGTGCCACCCGGGCTCAGCCCCGCCGAGGCGCTGGCCGGCTACGGCGAGGCGGTCGCCGAGGACCCGTGGCTGGACTCCTGGCCGACCGTGCTGACCGGCGTGGTCCCGGTCCCGCCGGCCGGAGCGGGGGACGGCTGGCGGCTGACCGACGGCCGGCACGCGCTGCCGGTGCCCGCCGACGCGCCGCCGGGCGCGCTGTGGCGGCTGGCGGCGGTGTCCGGCGGCCGTCCGGTGACGGTCTTCGGCGAGTGCGGGCACCGCGGCTTCGCCCCGGTGACGGTCTGGGACGAGCAGGGACGAGCGACGGGAGTGGGCCAGTGACCGACGACTTCTGGGCGGAGCTGCGGGCCACCGCACTGCTCGGCACCGACCGCCGACCGCTGCCCGCGCCGGGCGGCGGCGGCCCGCTGGCCGTGGCGGCCGGCGCGGTCCGCCGCGACGACCCGGCGACGGCCCTGCTGGAACTGGCCGCGCTGGCCACCGTGCGGCGCCGGGCCGGGCTGCTGCCGGCCGAGGCGCCGCCGGCCGGCCCGGCCGCCGCGCCGGACGACCGCCCGCCGCTGCCCGAACCGGCCGCCCGCCGACTGGCCGTGCTGCTGGCCGGCCGGGCCCCCGGGCACGCCGGCACGCTCGCCAACCTCACCGAGCTGCTGCCGCAGTGGCTCAGCCGGGCACGGGAGTCGGGCCACCGCCCGCCCGCCGCGCTGGTCCCGACACTGCTCGACACCGCCCGGGCCCGCAGCGAACTGCGCGACGACGCCGTGGCATTGGCCGGTCCGCTGGGCCGCTGGCTGGCCGAGCGCAACCCGGACTGGTCGTACGTGCTGCGCACCGTCCCGGAAGCCGCCGAGCCCGGCTGCCCGGAGGACGAACGGGCCTGGGAGGAGGGCCTGTTCGCCGAGCGGGTCACCCACCTCACCCGGCTGCGCCGGCGCGATCCGGCCGCCGCGCTGGCCCTGCTGGCCGGCAGCTGGCCCACCGAACGGGCGGAGGACCGGCTGCTCTTCCTGGACGCCCTGCAGGAGAACCTCGGCGAGTCCGACGAGCCCTTCCTGGAGGCCGCGTTGGGCGACCGCAGCAAGAACGTCCGGGCCACCGCGGCCGACCTGCTCACCACTCTGCCGGGCTCGGCCCTCGGCAGCAGGATGGCCGAACGCGCCCGCGCCGCGGTCCGGTTGAGCGAGGGCCGGCTGCTGGTCAGCCCGCCCACCGAGTGCGACCCGGCGATGCGACGGGACGGCATCGCGCCCAAGTCACCGACTGGCCGCGGCCAGCGCGCCTGGTGGTTCGGCGAGATCGTGGCCGCCACCCCACTGCGCACCTGGACCACCGAACTCGGCCTGACCCCGGCCGAGTTGATCGCCCTGCCGGTGGCCGAGGCGACCGCGGAACCGGAGTCCGCCGAGTGGCGGGACGATCTGCGCGAGGCGTGGGCCCGGGCCGCGGTCCGGCAGCGCGACGCCGACTGGGCGCGGGCCCTGCTCGGCCCGGCGCCCCGGCGGTCCGGCGCGGTCCGGTCGGCCGGCGCGCCGGCCAAGCTGCTCGCCGTACTGCCGCCGGCCGAACGGGCCGCCTGGACGGCCGCGTTCCTGCGCAGCCACGGGCTGGGCGACGCCTTCCAGCTGCTCGGCGCCTGCGCCACCCCGTGGACGCCGCCGCTCAGCACCGCGGTGGTCGCGGCGCTGGAACGGGCCGCCGCCGCCGGCTCGTACCCGTGGAGCCACAGCGGCGTGCTGGGCATGACCGAGCGCTCGCTCTCGCCGGCCGCCGCTCCCGCGGTGGAGGCGCTGGCGGCGGACGCCGTGCCGGACGGCGCCTGGGCGGAGACCTTCGGGCGGCTGGCCGGGACGCTGCGGTTCCGAGCGGCGATGCTCGCCGAGCTGAGCCCCGGCGCCGAGCCCTGAGCCGGCGGGCCGGGCGGCCCGACCGCCCGGCCTCGGGCTCAGCCGGCGGCCCGCAGGTTGGCCTGGACCCAGGCCACCACGTCACGGGTCGGGGTGCCCGGGGTGAAGATGTCGGCCACCCCCATCGCCTTCAGCTCGGTGATGTCCTCGTCCGGGATGATCCCGCCGCAGAACACCTTGATGTCCGCCGCGTCGCGCTCCTTCAGCAGCTCCATCACCCGGGCGCAGAGCGTCATGTGCGCGCCGGAGAGGATCGACAGGCCGATGCCGTCCGCGTCCTCCTGGATCGCCGTGTCGACCACCTGCTCGGGCGTCTGGTGCAGGCCGGTGTAGATCACCTCCATGCCGGCGTCGCGCAGGGCACGCGCGATCACCTTCGCGCCCCGGTCGTGGCCGTCGAGCCCCGGCTTGGCGACCACCACCCGGATCGGGCCTGACACACCCATCACTGCCTCCACGTTAACCAGCAATAACACGGACCTGAGGGGAGGTTAGCGCCAGCGGCGCCCGGCCACGGATCCGCGAGTCGAGAGGAGGGGAAAATCACAGCACGACTACAGCTTCTCCACCGGCGCGTAGCGCAGCAGCAGCACCTTGCGGCCCGACGAGCCGAAGTCGACGGTGGCCTTGGCCCGGTCGCCGGTCCCGGCGACCTCGGCCACCGTGCCGAGCCCGAAGGTGTCGTGGCTGACCCGGTCACCGACCGCCAGCGCGACCACCTCGCGCTCGGTCGCCATCCGCGCCGACTTGCCCCAGCCCGCCTGCGGCGAAGCCGTGCCGGAGCCGCGTCCGCCCGACCCGCCCGAGCTCCACGAGGAGCCGCGCGAACCCCCCGTGGCGAGGCCGCGCGAGGCGGGCACCGCCGCCGCGCCGGTGCGCTTCCAGTCGACCAGCTGGTCCGGGATCTCCTCCAGGAACCGCGAGGCCGGGTTGTAGGCCGGCTGCCCCCAGGCGCTGCGCAGCACCGACCGGGTCAGGTAGAGCCGCTGCCGGGCCCGGGTGAGCCCGACGTAGGCCAGCCGGCGCTCCTCCTCCAGCTCCTTGACCTGGCCGAGCGCCCGCATGTGCGGGAAGATCCCGTCCTCCATGCCGGTCAGGAAGACCACCGGGAACTCCAGGCCCTTGGCGGTGTGCAGGGTCATCATCGTGATGACGCCCTGCCCCTCCTCGTCGTCCGGGATCTGGTCAGAGTCGGCGACCAGCGCGACCCGCTCCAGGAAGTCGGCCAGCGAGCCGACCGGCGGCGCGCCCTCCTCGTCCGCGTCCGGGCGCTCGCCCGGGTCCTGTTCGTACTCCAGCGCGACCGAGGCCAGCTCCTGGAGGTTCTCCACCCGGGTCTCGTCCTGCGGGTCGGTCGAGGCCTGCAGCTCGGCCAGGTAGCCGGTCTCCTCCAGCACGGCCTCCAGCACCGCCGCCGGGCCGGCGCCCGACTCGACCACCTGGCGCAGCCCGGCCAGCAGCTCGTTGAACTTCCGCACCGCGTTGGCCGAGCGCGCGGCCATCCCGTACGCCTCGTCGACCCGCAGCAGCGCCTGGGCGAAGGAGATCCGCTCGCGGGCCGCCAGCGCCTCGATCATCGCCTCCGCGCGGTCGCCGATCCCGCGCTTGGGCACGTTGAGGATCCGGCGTAGCGGCACGGTGTCCTCGGGGTTGGCCAGCACCCGCAGGTAGGCCAGCACGTCCCGGACCTCGCGCCGCTCGTAGAAGCGCACCCCGCCGACCACCTTGTACGGCAGGCCGACCCGGATGAACACCTCCTCGAAGACCCGGGACTGCGCGTTGGTCCGGTAGAAGATCGCCACGTCACCGGGCCGGGCCGCGCCCGCGTCGGTCAGCCGGTCGATCTCGTCGGCGATGAACTGCGCCTCGCCGTGCTCGTCGTCGGCGACGTAGCCAACCACCTTCTCGCCGTGCTCGCCGGCCGTCCAGAGCTTCTTCTCGCGCCGGTTGGCGTTGCGCTCGATCACCGCGTTGGCGGCGCTCAGGATGGTCTGCGTGGAGCGGTAGTTCTGCTCCAGCAGGATGGTGGTCGCGCTCGGGTAGTCCTCCTCGAACTGGAGGATGTTGCGGATCGTCGCGCCGCGGAAGGCGTAGATCGACTGGTCGGCGTCGCCCACCACGCACAGCTCGGCGGCCGGCACCTCGGCCAGCGCGGCCGCCGCCGGGTTGACGAATTCACCGTCCACCGTCCGCCTGGGCGCCGTGCCCGCCGCGCCGCCGCTCAGCTCGCGGACCAGGGTGTACTGCGCGTGGTTGGTGTCCTGGTACTCGTCGACCAGGATGTGCCGGAACCGCCGCCGGTAGTGCTCGGCCACGTCCGGGAAGGCCTGCAGCAGGTGGACGGTGGTCATGATGATGTCGTCGAAGTCCAGCGCGTTGGCCTCGCGCAGCCGCCGCTGGTAGAGCGTGTACGCCTCGGCGAGCTTGCGCTCCATCGGGTTGGCGGCCTGGCCGGCGTAGGTCTCCTCGTCGATCAGCTCGTTCTTGAGGTTGGAGACCTTGGCGGTGAACGACTTCGGCGGGAACTGCTTCGGGTCCAGGTCGAGGTCCCGGCAGACCAGCCCCATCAGACGCTGCGAGTCGGCCGAGTCGTAGATCGAGAAGCTGGAGGTGAAGCCGAGCTTCTTGCTCTCCCGGCGCAGGATCCGCACGCAGGCGCTGTGGAAGGTGGAGACCCACATCGCCCGGGCCCGCGGGCCGACCAGCTGCTCGACGCGCTCGCGCATCTCGCCGGCCGCCTTGTTGGTGAAGGTGATCGCCAGGATCTCGCCGGGGTGCACCCCACGGGCACCCAGCAGGTGGGCGATCCGGTGGGTCAGCACCCGGGTCTTGCCGGAGCCGGCGCCGGCCACGATGAGCAGCGGCGAACCCGCGTGCAGCACGGCCTCGCGCTGCGGGTCGTTCATCCCCTCCAGCAGCTGCGCGGGGTCGACCACCGGCCGGTGCGCGCCGTTGCGGTAGAAGGCGTCCCGCTCGGCGGCCGCGGCGTAGTCGGTCTGGAAGAGATCATGAGGGATCTCCTCCTCGTACCCGCCCTCCGGGCCGTAGTAGTCCTCCGGCGGAGGCTCCTCGGCGTGGTCCGCGGGCGTCGCGTCGGACGGCTTCGCCTCGAAGGGCTCGAAGCCGGGCAGCGGGAGGTCGTCAAAGAGGCTACTCATGGCGCATCCGAGTCTAGGGCCCGGCACCGACACCGCGGCGCGGAACCGTCTGCCCGCCCCGGGGAGACGGTTCCGAAGGGTCAGCCGGCCGCCCTGGCGCGCTCCAGCAGCGACACGGTGATCCCCTGCACGTGCTTGACCTGCTCCTGGGTGAACTCCGAGGTCAGCACCTTCACCTCGTCCGCCGGCAGCCCCTTGAGCGGGTCGCTCTGGTCGCCGTAGGTGACCACCCAGAGCCGGTCGGTGCCCCCGGCGCAGCTGTCCGCGTCCGGGCAGGTGACCGAGTAGAGGTCGTTGTTCTGCACCGGCGTCTTCTCCGCGAAGACGTCCTTCGGGTGCACGTTCCGCGGCAGGTAGTAGGCCATCGCGAAGTCCAGCATCATGTACGCCTGGTCGCCCCGGACCGGGACGATGCCGTCGCCCGCGTGGTAGCCCTTGGCGATGATCCGGGCCGCGCCGCGCTCGTCGGCCCACTCGTGCGAGGTGCGGGTGCGCAGCGCCTGCTGGTCCTGCAGGCCCAGCAGGGCGGTGCCGATCAGGCCGACCGCGATCAGCGGCTTCGGGCGCAGCGAGGTCAGCCCGGCGCCGGCCAGCACGGCCCAGGCGGGCACCGTGAAGAGCAGGTAGCGGTCGAGGAAGTAGGACGTGCTGCCCTGCGAGACGACCCAGACGGCGAGCACCGGCAGCGCGGCCACCAGGCCGATCTCCACCGCCCGGCGGCGGCTGCGCGGCCAGGCCACCGGCAGCGCGCAGAGCGCCAGCACGCACAGGCTGACCAGCGCCGAGCCGAACATGCCGTGCCAGGTGGTGACGAAGTCCTGCAGCGTCGGGGAGTGCAGCCAGGAGATCTGCCGGCCGACCTGGCGCCGCCCGACGATCACCAGCGGCACCATCGGGAGCAGCGCCACCAGCACGGCGACCGCGAAGCCGATCAGCAGCGCCCGCCGGCGCTCCCGCCGCCAGCGCAGCAGCACGATCAGCGCGTGGCTGGCCAGCACGGTCAGCGTGACCATGTGGAAGAGACCGGCCGCCATGATGCTCACCGCGTACGGGAGCCAGCGCAGCACGCTGCCCGGCCGCTCCACCGCCCGCAGCAGCAGCCAGGTGGCGGCGGCCACCGCGAGGACGGCGAACGCGTAGGCGCGTCCCTCCTGGGCGTACCGCGAGATGCTCGGGAAGATCGCGAAGAGCAGGCCGGCGGCCAGCGCGGTCCGGGTGTCGAAGAGCTTGCGGGCGGCCAGCACCACGCAGGCGGCGGCCCCCGCCATCGCCAGCGCGGACGGCAGCCGGAACATCGTCGGCGAGTCGCCGAAGACCGATATCCACCCGTGCATGAAGAGGTAGTAGGTGCCGGACACCGCGTCGACGTGGTGCAGCATGGCCCACAGCTGGCCGGTGCTGCGGGTGGCCGCGCTCCAGGTCGCCAGCTCGTCCCGCCACAGCTCCGGGCGGGCACTGCCGCGGACCCCGAGCCCGAGCGTGACCAGCGCGGGCCACAGCCAGACGAGCCGGACCGCCCAGTCACGCAGGCCGGCCGGAGCCTGGACGTCCTCACCAGCCGCCGGTTCCGGCCGCTTCCGCACGGGACCCGACGCCTCGGCGACGTCGGACTCGGCGCTGGTACTCATTCTCTTCTCAAACCTTCCAGACTGGCGTCACGGCGAGTTGGTGTAGACGAACGCGAGGTATCCGCCGTACAGCGCGGAGGCCACGGCCGCCGATCCCAGAACGATAGCGACCGCGCCACGGGTTCTGACCCGCGCCAGGTGACCGGCGAGTGGGAACAACAGACCGACGGCGGGCAGCAGGAAGCGCGCCCGCGAGTTGAAGTATGCCGCGTCCCCCAGCGCGATCACGAGGGTGAGCCCGCTGAAGGCGAGCAGGGGCAGGGGCTGGCGCTGCAGCACCGAGAGCAGGAACAGGACCACCGCCGTGCCGAGGCTGAGGCCCACCACCACCTCGGCCAGCCACAGGGTCGTGCTGTAGGTCAGCATGTGCGCGAACGCGCGGACCGTCGAGGCGCCGGCGTCGAAGTGCGACGCCCAGGCGTCCTCGATCTTGAAGTAGGCGTCCGCGTTCCCCTTCACCAGCCCGACCCAGGCGATGAAGGAGACCACGCCCACCGGGGCGATCAGCGCCCCGAGGACGGGACGCCACCAGGCGACCCGCTCGGCGTCGGGCAGCTCCGCGCCGCGGCCGCGCCGCCACTGGGAGACCAGGGCCCACAGCGCGCCGAGGCAGACCGCCCCCGCCACCGCGACGGCGGTCGGCCGGGTCAGCCCGGCCAGCAGGCTGAGCCCGCCGGCCCAGATCCAGCGCCGGGTGATCGCCGCGTAGACCGCCCAGACGGCGAAGGCGGTGAACATCGGTTCCGAGTAGGCCAGGCTCTCCACCAGGGCGTAGGGGATCACCCCCCAGAGCACCGTGGCGATCACGCCGGCGCGGTGCCCGTACAGCCGCGCCCCGATCGCGTACGTCCCCCAGGCCGCGACGAACGAGGAGACCCAGGCCACCAGCAGCGCGACCAGTCCCAGCGAGACCGGCAGCAGCCAGCCGAGGACCCGGATCGTCATCGGATAGGCCGGGAAGAAGGCGTAGGCCTGGTAGAAGCCCTTGGGGCCGGGCACCAGCGGCGTGCCCGCGTAACCGTGCTGGGCGATCTGCTGGTACCACCAGGCGTCCCACATGCTGCTGAGCTGGTGCAGGCCGGAACGGCCGTGCTTGTGGTACCAGCAGAGCACCGCCAGCACGCCCAGGGCGCGGACCGCCGCGTAGCCGGCCAGCGCCGGGGCCGCCCGGCGGAGCGGGGGGAGCAGCCGGTGCCCCCACGGGCTGCGGACCGGCCGCGGACCCCGCGGCGGGTCGTCGCGACGGGCCGCCGCGTCATCACGCGCCTGCGGCCCCGCAAGCTGAGCAGTCACCGGCACTCCCCTGAGGAACCATCACAGAATCAGGACGACACCCGACAAAACCTCGGATCGCCAAGAGGATTCCTACCAGATTCGTCCAACGCGCGACGGCGCCCCCTGCCCGGCAAACCCGACTACTGGCCGAATTGATCGTGATCAGCAGAACATCCTCCCGAAAGGGCCGCTATAACCAGTACGGCCGGTGGGGACCTTGACAGTCTCCGCCGGCCGTACGGGCAGGTCAGTGGCTAGGCACGGCGCCGGACCGGCGGGTCCAGGCGGGGCAGCGTCAGCGAGGGCGAGTCCAGCAGCCGCTTGAGGAACCGCGACAACGGTCGCTCGGCGTACTTGTGGACGATCCAGGCCAGCAGGAGGATCACCGCCAGGCAGCAGAGCAGCAGCGGCTTGGGGCTCATGTGGTGCTCCCGGCCCCAGCGGATCAGGGCCCAGCCGATCTCCTGGTGCAACAGGTACACCGGGTAGGTGAGCGCGCCGGCCACCGAGAGCCACTTCCAGCGGACCCAGTTGAAGGCCCCCAGGGCGACCAGCAGCATCACCAGGAAGGCCGCTCCGGAAAGGGTCGCCATGACCGGCCAGGAAAGGTGGTGGGCGACCTCGTACTCGTAACTGCCCTCGGTGATGTGAATACGGTTCTGGGCAATCAGCCAGGAGAATCCGACTATACCTAGCAACATCGGCGTGGCACCGAAGCGGTAGATCAGGTAGAGCGCCATGCCCGCGATGAAGTACGGGCAGTCCTCGGGCTGCGTGATCGAGTTCAGGAAATCATTGTTGGGGAAGGCGCCGGTGATCACCGCCGCAATCGTCCAGATTCCGCAGAAAGCGACCACCCGACGGTAGGTCAGGCCGATCACCGCGAGAATCGCGAAGAGCAGGTAGAAACGGAGTTCGATCCAGAGCGTCCAGTAGACGCCGTCGGCCTCCGTCACCCCCATCGGCCGTTCCAGCATGGTGAAGTTGGTCAGCACGTCACTGATGCTCATGTGCTGCCGGTCCGGCCGCGTGGTCGGCCAGTAGTTGATCACCGCCGAGGTCAGCAGCACACCGACCCAGTAGGCCGGGTAGAGGCGCACCACGCGGGAGGTGAAGTACTGCCGCGGGGTCTTGCCCCAGGCGGACATGCAGATGACGAACCCGCTGATCAGGAAGAAGAGCTGCACCCCCAGCCAGCCGTAGGAACCGAACCGGTGCAGGTGCGGCATCAGCACCCGCGGCGCCTTGCCCCACACGGACGGGTGGATGTCGACGCCCGTCCAGTGGAACGCCACCACGCCGAGCGCGGCGATCAGCCGCAGCCCGTCGAGGACGTACAGGCGGTTACGGGGAGGAGCCGACTTGGCAGGCTCGGGGGACGCCCCGCCGGCGACCGTCGCTCCATCCGATTGGAGTGGCGGTGTGATAGTTGACATGACGGCACTCTCAGTGTCGGGTCCAGGGGGGACGGACTCGCAGTGTCGGGTCCAGGGGGGACGGACTCGTGGCTGACTCCCGACCCCACGAACAGGCCCGAACGCCACAGAAGACCATATGCGCTGCGACTCGAGTTGTGGACCCCGGGCTTACCCCCGGGTCCGCCACTCCTGATCAGCCGCCCACCCGCGCCGGTCACCGTGTCAGGCCCGATCAGGCCTGTTCAGCACCAGCGCGGCACCACCCGCCCCGTCCACCCCATCGGCGGGCAGCCCGTGGCCGGCGGCCGCCGGCAGCCGGGTCCCGGACGGGTCGGCGGCGTTCGTACCGGTGTCCGGGTGGCTCGCAGCCCGGCGTAGCAGCACGGCGGCGGTGGTCACGTTCAGCGTCGCCACAGGATAGGCCCAGTTTTGGGCCGGAGCGAATTCGGGCAGGTCGAAGCCGGCGAACCGGGGCAGCAGGGCGAGCCAGAACCACGGGGAGCGGGCGGCCGCCCGTGGCCGGACCGTCGAGGCGAGCAGCACCGGGAGGACGACCAGGAGGTAGTGGTCGAACGAAGGGCGATTGACGATCAGGGCGGCCACCATGAGCGTGGCGCCGGTCTCGACCAGTCGCAGGCCCTCGTCCCCGCCCAGCCGCCAGCGTCGCCAGGCGCCCAGCACGAGGGCCGCGGCGAGCAGCCCGGCCACCCCGAGCGCCATCCGTTCCGACACGCCGAGCCTCGGGAGCAGCGTGCCCAGCGAGGCGTCGTAGGGGCGGGCGAAGTCGTCCTGGCCGTGCAGGACGAACGGCAGGGTCCTGGTGAAGAAGAGCCGGGAGTCCGGCATCAGGGCCGCGGCCAGCACCCCGGCCAGCACCGGCACCACGACCGCCAGCAGGAACGCCCGGAGCTGGCGGGCGAAGAGGAAGAGCAGGGTGAGCGGCACCAGCATCGGCTTGCCGGCGATCGCCAGCCCGACCACCAGGCCCGCCCAGCCCCAGTGCGACCGGCGGGCCAGCAGCAACGCGGCCGGCAGGGCCAGTGCGGAGCAGGCGGTCCAGTTCCCGAGCTGCACCAGGTTGCGGAACGGCTCCAGGAAACTGATCAGCAGCACCCCCGCCGCGGCCAACCTGCTGCGGAGCGGCACCCCGAAGATCCGGACCGCCAGTAACCAGCCGACCAGCACCATCAAGGCGGTCGCGGCCGGCACCAGCCAGCTCAGCAGCGGGTCCGGAAGACCGGTCTGCGGCACCGCCAGCAGAACCGAACTCGGAAAATAGAGGAAACGTTTGTCGGCGTACGGTGATCCACCGGCCAGAAAGGTCCGGGCGGCCATCACGACGACACGGTCGTCCATCGTGTTGTTTCCGGACCAGGTGGCCGAATAGACGGTGAGCAGAAAAGTCAGTCCGGCGGCTCCCAGCAGCGGAATCGGCGCCGGCGCCCTGAGCCAGGCCTCCGCTCCCGGTCTCGGCGAAGCTTTCACGCTCACGGTGACAACCTGCCTCGACTCGACCTGCCGCTCCGACGCACTGGTAGCGACATCGTAAGCAGCGGCCCGGGCGGCAGCCAATTAAGTGTCCGCCCAGAGTGTCATTCGGCGGTCGTGCACGGAACGGAACGACGACCCGGTATCGGCTCGCCCCCACCGAACGCTGGGATCGTCGCCGTGCCGGGCCGTCGAAAGTCGGATACCGGACCCTGGAAAACCGGAATCGGCGTTCAGACCAGCCGGCGGGCGGTGGCCCAGCGGGTCAGCTCGTGCCGGTTGCTGAGCTGGAGTTTGCGCAGCACCGCCGAGACGTGGCTCTCCACCGTCTTCACCGAGATGAAGAGCTGCTTGGCGATCTCCTTGTACGCGTAGCCGCGGGCGATCAGCCGGAGCACCTCGCGCTCGCGCTGGGTGAGTCGGTCGAGGTCCTCGTCGACCGGCGGGGTGTCGGTGGCCGCGAAGGCGTCCAGCACGAAGCCGGCCAGCCGCGGCGAGAAGACCGCGTCGCCGTCGGAGATCCGGAAGATCGCGCTGACCAGGTCGCCGCCGGTGATGGTCTTGGTGACGTACCCCCGGGCGCCGCCGCGGATCACGCCGATCACGTCCTCGGCCGCGTCGGAAACCGAGAGCGCCAGGAACTTCACGCCCCCCGGCTCACCCATCACGCCCGCCGAGCGGCGCAGCACCTCGACCCCGCCGCCCCCGGGGAGGTGGACGTCGAGCAGCACCACGTCCGGCCGGGTCTCGGCGACCACCCGGACCGCGGACTCCACGTCGTCGGCCTCGCCGACCACGTCGATGCCGGTGACCTCGGTCCGCCCGATCTCGGCCCGCACCCCGGTGCGGAACATCCGGTGATCGTCGACCAGCACCACCCGGGCCACCCTCCCGGCCGCCGGGCCGGGGGCGGGTGCCCCCAGCGGCCCGGTCGACCCGACGTCAGTCGGGCCGGACGCCGATACGGACTCAGTCATCAGCAGCTCTCTCCATTTCCAGCTCGACCTCGGTCCCGCCGTCCGGCGCGGGCCGCACCCTCGCGGTGCCCCCGTGCCGCTTCATCCGGCCGATGATCGACTCCCGTACGCCCAGCCGGTCCTCCGGCACGGTGTCCGGGTCGAAACCGGGGCCGTGGTCGCGCACGAACACCGACACCGTTCTCCCCTCCACCTCGGCGTAGACCTGCACCGGTCCCCCGCCACCGTACTTGGCCGCGTTGACCATCGCCTCCCTCGCGGCCTGCATCTGCGCCGAGATCCGGTCGTCCATCGGGCAGTCGCCGACGCAGACCAGCTCCACCGGCACCCCGTGCCGGTCCTCGACCTCGGCGACCACCTCGCGCAGCCGCTCGGCCAGGGTGTCCGGGGCGGCCTCGGCGGCGGCCTCCGGGCGGTAGAGCCAGAGCCGCAGCTCGCGCTCCTGGGCCCGGGCCAGGCGCTGGACCTCCTTGGGATCCTCGGCCCGACGCTGGATCAGGGTCAGCGTGTGCAGCACCGAGTCGTGGATGTGCGCGGCGATCTCGGCCCGCTCCTGGGCCCGGATCCGGGCGGTCCGCTCGGCGGCGAGGTCCTGCCACATCCGCAGCGCGTACGGACCGGTCAGCACCAGCACCCCGGCCAGCACCGCGAGCGAGGCCTCGACCACCGAGGCCAGCGTCGAGCCGGCGCCCTGCAGCACCAGGAAGCCGATGATGCCGACGGTCACCAGCAGCACGCCGGCGCCGACCCGGACGAAGGCGCTGCTGCGCTTCTTGCCGGTGTCCAGCCCGAACCAGCGCTGCCAGCGCGAGTCATCGGCCTGCCGCCAGACCAGCGCCACACCGACGCCGATCGCCAGCAGCGGCCAGACGTAGGGCCGCGAGGACTGGATGTGCAGCGCGTTCAGCAGCGCCATCACGCCGACGACCAGCATCAGCAGCGCGGCCAGCTGCCCGAGGTTCTGCCGGCTGGCCGCGCCGCCGGACGGCGCCTCGCCGCCCTCCGCCGTGCCGGCGGGCACCGGGTCGCCCTGGAAGGTCTGCTCCAGCAGGTCGCGCAGCCGGCCGAGCCGGCCCTGGCGGCTCTTGCGCAGCGGGCCGGGGGTGGCCCCGGCGGTGCCGGCCGGGACGAACGCGCCGTTCACCCAGACGTAGCCGCCGAGCCCGCCACGGGCCGGCTCGCCGATGCCGATCGGCACCACGAACCAGAAGGCCGCGTAGAGCAGCCCACCGATCCCGTTGGCGAAGAAGAGCAGCACGAAGGCGAGGCGCACCCAGGCGACCGGCAGCCCGAGGTGGACCGCCAGACCGTGCGCCACCCCGCCGAGCATCCGCCGGTTCGGGGTCCGGTACAGCTTGCGGAACGGCGGCCGGCCACCGTCCGGGGTCGGCTCGGCGCCGCCGGACGGCGGGCCGTCGGAGGCGGGCGGAGCGCTGCTGGGTTCGGTACCGGGGACTGCCACGCCACCGATGGTCACACGTCCGGGCCCCCGGACACATCAGGGTGCGCCCCTAGGGCGTCCGGATCGCGGCCCGCCCACCGCGGGCGACCCGGCGGAGCCAATCCGGTGAGATTTTCTCCTGATTCACTTCGAATCAGCTTGCAAATCGATCATCTGGTTATTCTCGAGCTGCCGTGACCGGATACCGGTGAACCGTTGGCAGAACGGTTCCCGTGTGCCGGGGCGGCACCGCTCGGCCCTGTATCTCCGTGCCCCGTCCGCCGGCTGAGCACCGCGACGCGCCGGCGGATTCCCGCCGAACCGCCGCGCGGCAGGCAGCCGAACCGAGAACCGCAGGACGGCCGCAGGAATGTCACCGGTGATTCCACCGGCGCCCGGCGCTCCACTCGTCCTTCCGTCTGCGAGGAACCATGAAGAGAAGCCTCGCTGCCGCCCTGGCAGCTCTGGTCACCGTCACCGGTGGTCTGCTCGGCAGCGCCCGACCGGCCCAGGCCGGCCCGGCCGTGGGCCGCGGCGGCGACGATCCGCTGCCCACCGTCCGGCTGATGCCGCTCGGGGACTCGATCACCGTCGGCGTCGGCAGCACCACGGGCGCCGGCTACCGCCTGCCGCTCTGGAACCTGATCCTCCAGCAGTCCCGCTTCCGGGCGCACTTCGTCGGCTCGCAGCGCGGCGGCGCGTTCCCCCAGCCCGACCACGAGGGGCACAGCGGCTGGACCATCAACGACATCCGGGGCAAGGTGGACGGCTGGCTCGCGACCGCCCGGCCGGACGTGGTGCTGCTGCACATCGGCATCAACGACCTCGACCGCAACGAGGACACCGCGCACGCCGCCGACCGGCTGGGACACCTGGTCGACCAGATCTACGCCGACGAGCCGGGCGTGACCCTGATCGTCCAGGGGCTGATCCCCACCACCAACGGGCTGCAGGACCTGGTGCAGCGGTTCAACGACCAGGCCCGCCGGCTGCAGCGCACCGAACGGCAGCGGGGCCGGCACTTCGGGTACGTCGACGCGCCCGCCCTGACGTCCACGGAGTTCGCCGACCAGCTGCACCCCAACGACCAGGGCTACGACCGGATGGCGCGGACCTTCTTCGGCGCGCTGCACCGGGACCTCGCCCCGCTCTGGGTCGGCGGCCGGCCGCTGCTGCCGAGTGACGACGACGGGCCGGTCCGGCAGCGGAGCCGCACCAGCGCCTGAGACCGGGGACGCTCGGGAACGCTGATCGGAGCGCCCCCTGAGGCGCTCTCAGGGAGAGATCAGGGTCGGGGCAGGGCTCCCACCGGTGCCGGCAGCCGGCCGCAACCCGCAGGATAGAGCCATGACGGACGAGCAGAGCGCGGCCCAGGACCGCCCCGCCGGCGAGGCCGGGACCGAGGACCAGCGCCCGCCGCTGACCCGCACCGAACGGCACCGGGTGGTGGCCGGCGTGTGCGGCGGGCTGGGCCGCCACCTGGACATCGACCCGGTGGTGTTCCGGGTGGTGGTCGCGGTGCTCTGCCTGACCGGCGGGCTCGGCCTCTTCCTGTACGGGCTGGCCTGGCTGGTCATCCCGCTCGAACACCCCGAGGGCGAGCACGGCCGGACCGAGCTGCAGCGGGTGCTGACCGGGCGGGTGGACGGCCAGTCGATCGGCGCGGTGCTGCTCACGGTGATCGGCACCGGGGTGTTCTTCTCCTGGATGGGCAGCGGCGACTCGGTCTTCCCGCTGGTGCTGCTCGGGGCGATGATCTTCTTCGCGGTGCGCTACGACCCGGAGCGCCGGCGCCGGGCGGCCGGGCTCGGCACCCCGCCGCGCCCGGGCGGCCCGTACGACCGGCCGACGGCCGGGGCGAACTCCGCGCTCACCGACTGGAAGACCTGGCGGCAGGAGTTCCACGAGGACTGGACGGCCCGCAAGGCCGCCATGCACCGCGAGTGGGAGGCCCACCAGGCCGAGCTGCACCAGCACGTGAACCTGATCAAGGAGCAGAGCCGGTCCTGGGCGGCCGGGGCGCGCGGCACCGAGCCGGCCGACGCCCCGCCCACCCCGCCGCCCGGGGCCACCGGCTACCTCTGGGACCCGCGGCACCCGGAGCGCAACCCGTACGGCGCCCGCTACGCCTCCACCGCGCCGGGCACGCCCGCGCAGCCCTGGTGGCAACGGACGGACCTGCCGACGGGCGACCCGCTGCGCAAGTCCGACGCCAAGCGGTCGGCGCCGCTCCCGCCGGAGCGGCCGTGCCGCCCGCGCTCGTTCCTGGCCCCGCTCGGCCTGCTGGTCTCGGCCGGCGCCGGCTGGGCGGTCTGGTGGACGCACGGCCGGACGATGAGCACCTCGGGCACCTTCGCCACGGTCCTCGCCACCGGCCTGCTCGGGCTGGGCCTGACCATGCTGCTGGGCACCAGGTTCGGCCGGGCCCGGGTGCTGGTACTGCCCGCGCTGGTGATCACGCTGACCCTGGCGGTGTTCGGCAGCACCGGCTCGATGAGCGCCACCATCGGCGACCGCAGCTGGGCACCGGCCACCGCGAGCGACGTCCAGCGCCAGTACGACCTCGCCGCCGGGGACCTCACCCTTGACCTGTCGGCGGTGGACCCGGGCGGCGGCACGGTCGGCACGGCGGTCCGGGTCGGCGCGGGCGACGTGCACGTCACCGTCCCGTCCGACGTCGCGGTGGACCTCACCGTGCACACCGCGGCCGGCGACGTCCAGCTCCCGGCCGGCGGCAGCCACGGCGGGCTGGGCACCGACCGCAGCGTCCGGCTCGCCCCGGCGGACGGCGTGCGGTCCAAGGGTGACCTCACCCTCAACATCCAGGTAGGTCTCGGCGACGTAGAGGTGGTACAGGCATGAAGCGGCACCGGATCGACCCCTTCTCGCTGATCTCCGGCGCGCTCTTCACCGGGATCGCGCTGCTCTACCTGGTCGCCTCGCTGAACGACGTCACGGTGAACGGACGGATCGTCATCCCGGTCACCTTCATAGTGCTGGGCACCGCCGGGCTGGCCGGGGCGGTGGCCGCGATGGCCCGTCGCGGCCGGTCCGCCGAGCCCCCGTCGCTCGACCGCGAGGGCTGAGGGACGAGCCGCCGGGGCCCGTCCGACGATTCCCGCCGGGCGCGCGACGACAGGCCCCCGGGGACGGCAGGCCCTAGGACCGCTGGATCGGGCCGAGCTCCAGCCGGTCGCCGGACTTGCTGACGGTGTACCGCGGCAGCGGCTTCACCGCCGGGCCGGCCAGCACCGCGCCGGTGGCGGCGTCGAACCGGGAGCCGTGGCAGGGGCAGCTGAACTGGCCGTTCCTCGGCGGGTCGACGGTGCAGCCGGCGTGCGTGCAGATCGAGGAGAAGCCGCAGTACTGGCCGGCCTCGGGCTGCACCAGGTAGACGGTGTCCCCGGTGGCCGGGTCCTGGACGGCGGTCGAGCCGCCCACCGGGACGGCGCCGGCCGACACCGTCACGGCGGTCGAGCCGCCCACCGGGACGGCGCCGGCCGGCGCCGACACCGTGCCGCCCCCGCCCGCCGGAGCACCGGCGGTGACCGGACGCGGCTTCTTCCGCACGAAGGTGGCGGTCAGCGAGCCGAGCAGCAGCCCGGCCCCGCCGAGCGCCACGGCCGCGATGCTGCCGTCGACCACGATCCGGCGGCGCACCTCGGCCTCGGCCAGCCCGCGCCCGCGGTCCCGCTCGGCCCGCCGGGCCAGGTAGCCGTCGACCGACAGGTACGGCGTCCCGGCCAGCAGCAGGGTGGTCCAGGCCATCAGGTAGGGCAGGTCGTTGCCGAGGTAGTAGGGCGAGACGTTCCAGCTGGCGGTGAGGAAGAAGGTCAGGCTGAGCGTGACGCCGCCGAGCGCGGCCAGCCGGCCCCAGAGCCCGAAGAGCGTGCCCAGCCCGACCGCCAGCTCGCCGAAGGCGATCAGCAGCGCGAAGGGGGTCGGCTCGTGCAGGGCCGGGGTGAGCAGCCAGCCGATCGGGCTGTGCACCCGGTAGCCGGCGGTCATCGCGGTGAAGGAGAGCGGGTCGCCGGCCGCGGCAAGGTAGTGGCTGTCGGCGAGCTTGTCCAGGCCCGCGAAGCAGTAGGTGACGCCGAGGAAGAGCCGCAGCGGCAGAAGCGCGTATCGGGTGGCGAGGGCTCGGCGCTGGGCGGCCCGGACCTCACGGTCCGTCCGGCCGTCGGCACCGGCCTCCCCCAGCGGGCCTCCGGTCCCGAGCGGCTCTCTGGTCCCCTCCAGCATGGGCGTCACCTTCCCGTACAGCCCGCCGTGTCCTGACGGGTCCGGTCCGCATTCTGCCCTTTTTCGAGCAGGAGCAGCGGCACCCGAAACGCTTATCGTCAGAACAGACTGCAGATCTGCCGCAAACGGCCGCACCGCCAGCCACGGATACGTGGCTGGCGGTGCGGCCGTTCAACGGGTGGGGACTAGGTGGGGACTACTCCCACTCGATGGTGCCCGGGGGCTTGCTGGTGACGTCCAGCACCACCCGGTTCACGTCCGGGACCTCGTTGGTGATCCGGGTCGAGATCTTCGCCAGCACCTCGTACGGGACCCGCGACCAGTCGGCGGTCATGGCGTCCTCGGAGGAGACCGGGCGCAGCACGATCGGGTGGCCGTAGCTGCGGCCGTCGCCCTGCACGCCCACCGAGCGGACGTCGGCCAGCAGCACCACCGGGCACTGCCAGATGTCCCGGTCCAGGCCGGCCGCGGTCAGCTCGGCGCGGGCGATCGCGTCGGCCTCGCGCAGCAGGTCGAGGCGCGCCCTGGTGACCTCGCCGACGATCCGGATGCCCAGGCCCGGGCCGGGGAACGGCTGGCGCCAGACGATCTCGGCGGGCAGGCCGAGCTCCAGGCCGACCATCCGGACCTCGTCCTTGAACAGCCGGCGCAGCGGCTCGACGAGCTGGAACTGCATGTCGTCGGGGAGCCCGCCGACGTTGTGGTGCGACTTGATGTTGGCGGTGCCGGCGCCGCCGCCGGACTCCACCACGTCCGGGTAGAGGGTGCCCTGGACCAGGAACTCCACCGGCTCGCCGGTCGCGCCGGCGTCCTCGACCACCTCGCGGGCGGCCTGCTCGAAGACCCGGATGAACTCCCGGCCGATGATCTTGCGCTTCTCCTCGGGATCGGTGACCCCGGCCAGCGCGTCCAGGAACCGCTGCTGCGCGTCGACCACCTTCAGCTTGACGCCGGTGGCGGCCACGAAGTCCTTCTCGACCTGCTCGGCCTCGCCCTTGCGGAGCAGCCCGTGGTCCACGAAGACGCAGGTCAGCTGGTCCCCGACGGCCTTCTGGACCAGCGCGGCCGCGACCGCGGAGTCCACCCCGCCGGAGAGACCGCAGATCACCCGCTTGGTCCCGACCTGCGCGCGGACCGCCTCGATCGACTCCTCGACCACGTTGCTGGTGGTCCAGCTCGGGGTCAGGCCGGCGCCGCGGTAGAGGAAGTGCTCCATCACCTGCTGGCCGTGCGTGCTGTGCAGCACCTCGGGGTGGTACTGGACGCCGTAGAGCCGCAGCGCGTCGTTCTCGAAGCCAGCCACCGGAACGCCCTCGGTGCGGGCGGTGACGGTGAAGCCCTCGGGAGCGGCGGAGCAGGCGTCGCCGTGCGACATCCAGACCGACTGGTCGACCGGGGTGCCCTCGAAGAGGGTGGAGCCGGGCTGGGTGACGGTCATCGGGGTGCGGCCGTACTCGCGGTTGCCGGTGTTGTCCACGGTGCCGCCGAGCGCCTGCGCCATCAGCTGGAAGCCGTAGCACATGCCGAAGACCGGGATCCCGGACTCGAAGATCTCACGCTCGATCGAGGGCGCGCCCTCGGCGTACACGGAGGACGGGCCCCCAGAGAGGATGATCGCCTTCGGGTTCTTGGCGAGGATCTCCGCCACCGGCATGGTGTGCGGGACGACCTCGCTGTAGACCCGGGCCTCACGCACCCGACGGGCGATGAGCTGGGCGTACTGGGCGCCGAAGTCGACCACCAGGACGGTGTCGACCGACGGTGCGGACTGGTCGGGCGGTGCAGAGGACACGGACAGCCTTCCGGCAGCAAACGGGGGTGTCGCCGCGCAGCGCGTCCGTGGGGGTGGCGGCGGGCGACGGATGGGCGGGTGTCGTTCCCGAGTCTACCGGCCGGGCCGCATCACCCGTCTGCCGCGCCCCCGTGTCCGCTCCCGGCCCGGACTCGTTGCACCGGCCGACCGTACGACCGTGCCGCGCCCGCCAGGCGCGGCACACCGCGGCCAGGCGCCTGGACCGTCGCGACGTACGGCTCGGCAGGACCACGCGTGGAAGCACCAGTCCACTCGCGCACGTGGCACCCCCGACTCCCGGCCCGGCCGGGCACCCGGGGTGCCGTGGGACCGTGCGCGGGTGCGGTGGACCGGCGGCAGGGGACAGCGGCCGGCCCACGACTGCACCCGGAGGTGCGGCGGTCGGCCCGGGGACGCCCGGCCGGTCGCCGCACCGCCCGGCGCACCCGCCGGTCAGCTACCGACAGTGACCGCTTCTCGCCGGCCCGTCCGCGCCGGCCGGCAGCTGCTGACAACGTGTCAGGAGCGCCGCCGGGAGAAAATGGACTGTGCCGAACTGTGCCGAACCGGTTGCAGAGCACGGCCTCCGTCCACCACGATGCTCAGGAGGGGTTCGGCGCAGGTGGTGCTCACTGGGGTCCACCGGGATGCCGCCGGCCGCTCACTCCGGGTGAGCGAACACCCGCTGTCACTGCCGATCGGCCGTGCCACCCACGCGTGACCCGCGTGCCCGGCCCGCCCGGCGCACCGCAGAGCCAACCGAATAGACGGCGCTCCTCCCCCCAGCGCCGTCGCCCCAGCACCGGCGCTGCCCTGACGCCGCGTGCTGAGCGACAAAGGGCCCCGTTCCCCCGCGGGGCCCTTTGCCCTGCCCTAGTCCTCCTGCGTCCCTGCCGGCCGGGCCGGCACCACCGGGACCGGCAGCAACGGCAGCCGCAGCGCCGCGAACGCGCCCTCCGGCACCGCCGCCCGCACCGGCGGCACCGCCGCGACCCGCCGGTACGACTCGCCCTGGGCCGGCCGCGGGTCCGGCTCGCCCTTGTTCGGCCACATCGCCATCGCCCGCTCGGCCTGCGCGGTGATGGTCAGCGACGGGTTCACCCCGAGGTTGGCGGAGATCGCCGAGCCGTCCAGCACGCTGATCCCCGGGTAGCCGTACAACCGCTGGTACGGGTCGACCACGCCGGTGCGGGCGCTGTCCCCGATCGGGCAGCCGCCGATGAAGTGCGCGGTCATCGGGATGTCGAAGACCTCCCCGACCGTGCTGCCGGCGAAGCCGTTGATCTCGGCCGCCAGCGCCCGGGCGCCCTCCTCGGCCGCCGGGATCCAGCTCGGGTTGGGCGCGCCGTGCCCCTGCCGGGAGGTCAGCGAGCCCCGGCCGAGTCCGCTCTTCTTCCGCGAGACGGTGATCGAGTTGTCCAGCGACTGCATCACCAGGCCGATGATGGTCCGCTCCGACCACTTGCGGTTGCTCAGCGAGCGGGCGAAGACCCCGGGGTGCCGCAGCCAGGTGGCACCGGCCCGCAGCCAGCGCGGGCCCCGGCCGCCGCCGGGCACCTGCATGATCGACAGGAGGCCCATCGCGTTGGAGCCCTTGCCGTAGCGGACCGGCTCGATGTGGGTGTTCTCGTCGGGGTGGATCGAGGAGGTGATCGCCACGCCCTTGGTGAAGTCCACCGGGCCGCCGTAGCGCCGGTCGGTGGTCTGCGCGCCGACCAGTGCCTCGGAGTTGGTGCGGGTCAGCTCGCCGAGCCTGGCCGAGATGGCCGGCAGCCGGCCCTCGTCGCGCATCCGGTGCAGCAGGGTCTGGGTGCCGTAGGTGCCGGCCGCGACCACCACCCGGGCCGCGGTCAGGGTCCGCGCGCCGGCCCGGCGGGCGTCCCGGGAGCGGGCGTTGGTGCGCTTGACGTCCACCGCGAAGCCGCTGCCGCGCGGGCGGATCCGGGCCACCGTGGTGAGCGGGTGGATCTCCGCGCCGTTCCGCTCGGCCAGGTACAGGTAGTTCTCGGTGAGGGTGTTCTTGGCGCCGTGCCGGCAGCCGGTCATGCACTCGCCGCACTCGACGCAGGCCCGCCGCTCGGGCCCGGCGCCGCCGAAGTACGGGTCCTCGACGGACGCGCCCGGAGCGGCCTTGGCCGTCCCGTCGGCATCCCGGCCGTCGCCGAAGAAGACCCCGACCGGCGCGGGGTGGAAGGTGTCACCGACGCCCATCCGCTCGGCCGCGCCCTTGAGGTGGACGTCGGACGGCGTGGTGGTGGGGTTGGTCCGCACGCCGAGCATCCGCCGGGCCTGGTCGTAGAAGGGCCGCAGCTCCTCCTCCCAGTCGGTGATGTGCCGCCACTGCCGGTCCTCGAAGAAGGCCTTCGGCGGGACGTACAGGGTGTTGGCGTAGTTGAGCGAGCCGCCACCGACCCCGGCCCCGCCGAGCACCAGCACGTTGGCCAGCAGGTGGATCCGCTGGATCCCGTAGAGGCCCAGCGCCGGGGCCCACAGGTAGTTGCGCAGGTCCCAGGAGTTCCTGGGCAGGTCGTCCCGGGTGAACCGGCGCCCGGCCTCCAGCACGGCGACCCGGTAGCCCTTCTCGGTCAGCCGCAGCGCCGCCACCGATCCGCCGAAGCCCGAGCCGACCACCACCACGTCGTAGTCGAAGTCCTCCGCCACGCTCAACTCTCCCTCCTGGCTGGTCACTTGAAGCCCAGCGCCTTCAGCGCGCGCAGGCCCCCGGTCAGCAGGGCCGCGAAGGCCTGCTCGTCCAGGCCGAACGCGGGACGGATCGGCATGATCCGCTGGGTGGCGATGGTCTGCGCCTCGGTGTAGCGCAGGATGCCCTCCGTGCCGTGCCGACGGCCGAGGCCGGAGTCGCCCATCCCGCCCATCGGGGAGGCGACCGAGCCGTAGGCCGCCGCGTAGCCCTCGTTGATGTTGACCGTGCCGGTGCGCAGCCGGGCGGCAAGCCGCGCGCCGTGCCGGGTGTTGCGCGTCCAGACGCTCGAATTGAGGCCGTACGGCGTCGAGTTGGCGGCCGCGACGGCCTCCTCCTCGGTGTCGAACCGGTACACCGAGACCACCGGGCCGAAGGTCTCCTCGGCGCAGACCGCCATCTCCGGGGTCACACCGTCCAGGATCGTCGGCTCGAAGAAGAACGGGCCGACGTCGGGCCGGGCCTGGCCGCCGGCCAGCACCGTGGCGCCCGCCTTGACCGCCTCCTCGACGTGCCGGGTGACCACCTCCAGCTGCCCTGCGGAGGCCAGCGATCCCATGTCGGCGCCGTACGCCAGGCCGGTGCCCAGCCGCATCGCGCGGGTCCGCTCGGCGAACCTCGCCAGGAACGCGTCGGCCACCGAGCGGTGCACGAAGAGCCGCTCGACCGAGACGCAGAGCTGCCCGGCGGAGGAGAAGCAGGCCCGCACCGCGCCCGCCGCGGCCTGGTCCAGGTCGGCGTCGGAGAGCACCAGCATGGCGTTCTTGCCGCCGAGCTCGAGCGAGGCGCCGACCAGCCGGGCGGCCGCCCGCTGGGCCACCTCGCGACCGGTGCGGGTGGAGCCGGTGAACGAGACGTAGTCGGCCCGCTCGACCACCTCGGGCCCGACCACCGGGCCGTCGCCCACCACGACCTGCCACAACTCGGCCGGCAGCCCGGCCTCGACCAGCAGCTCGCGGGCCCAGAGCGCGGTCAGCGCGGTCTGCGTGTCGGGCTTGTTGACCACCGCGTTGCCCGCCGCGAAGGCCGGCAGCGCGTCGCCGACCGAGAGCTCCAGCGGGAAGTTCCACGGCGAGATCTGGCCGACCACGCCCTTCGGCCGGCGCGCCTCGACGGTGTGGGTCAGCACCGGCAGCGCGCCGCTCCGCCGGTGGTCGCGCAGCTGGCCGGGTGCGCGCCGCCCGTAGTAGCGGGCCGCCATGGCGACCGAGAGGATCTCGTCGAAGGCGTGCAGCCGGGACTTGCCGGTCTCCGCCTGGATCAGGTCGAGCGCCTCGTCCTGTCGCCTGAGCAGCAGGTCGTGGAAGCGCAGCAACACCGCCGCCCGGCGGCGCACCGGCTGCGCGGCCCAGTCCCGCTGCGCCTGGCGGGCCAGCCGGTAGGCGCGCTCGACGTCCGCCGGGGTGGACTGCGGCAGCTCGGCCAGCGGCTCACCGGTCAGCGGCGCGATGGTCCGTACGGTCTCCGCGCCGGCGGCGGCGGTGACGCCCCGGGCCAGCCGGGCTACCAGGGAGCGGGGGACCGCCGAGGCGACCGTACGGCCGGGGCCCGGGGCCACGGGGTTGCGGCCGGAGCCGCGGCTGACTGCCGTGATGTCCGTCATGCGCGCAGCCTAAGGGCTGGATGGTCGGACCGGTACCCGCCGGTAACCGGAAACCCACCAGCAGGTTTCAGGAGGTGGGGGTGAAGTTGTTGAGCACCGCGGTGAACCACTGCTGGGTCAGCGTCCAGTCCGAGGGGTTGTCGGGGCAGGACATCAGGATCGCGTAGGAGGTGCCGTCGGTGTCCATGTACTCCTCCTCGATCATGTGGCGCGGCCCCGGGTTGGTCGGGTTGACGCTGTTGTAGGTGAACTCCCAGCGGGCGCCCTGCATGCCGCGGACCTTGTTCGCGGCCAGGGTGATCCGCTGGTAGGCCTTGAGCTTCTTGCGGACGTCCACCTCCAGCTGGGTCAGGTGGTCCAGCGGGGAGAGCGACTGGCCCACGTTCACCGCGAACTGCAGCACGTGCCGCTGGCTGTCCGGGCTGTAGTAGATCTGGTTGGAGCTGTCCGTGGTGCGCTGCCAGCTGCCGATGGCGGTGGGCAGCTGGAAACCGAAGCCGGCCGGGTCCTGGGTCCACTGGTAGCCGGGCAGCACGGTGCCCGGCGCCAGCGGGGAGGCGCTGGCGTCCTCCGGGACCAGACTCGCGCTCGTCGAGGGTGACGGGGACGGCGTGCCGGGGGTGGCAGCGCCCGTCGAGGTCGTGCGGCCCAGCCGGTCCACCGCCACCAGCGCGCCGGCGCCGCCGACCACCAGCACGACCAGCACGACCAGCGCGATCCGCACCCGTGAGCGGCGGCGGCGCGGGGCGGGCGCCGGCGGGGTCGGGGCGGGCTGTTCGGGCGACCGGAGCTCGGTCGGCCCGGTCGGCTGGTGCTGCTCCTCGGCCACGGACTCGGGCTGGGACTCCGCCTGGGGCTCCGGCTCCTGGCGGTCCACCACCGGAACCGCCTGGGTCGGCGTCCGGTGCACCTGCTGAGCCTGCCGCGGGACCTGCGCCATGCCGATGGTGTGGCCCGCCATGACCTCCTGCAGCATCCGCAGCGCCTCGTCGGCGCCCGGCCGGTCGCCCGGCCCCTTGGCCATCAGCGCGGCCAGCACCGGACCGAGCGCGCCCGCCCGGCGCGGCTCGGGCAACGGCTCGTCGACCACGGCGGCCAGCGTGCTCAGCGGGCTCTCCCGGCGGAACGGGGACTGGCCCTCGACCGCCGCGTACAGCGTGGCGCCGAGCCCCCACAGGTCGGAGGAGGGTCCGGGGCGCTCGCCCTGGGCCCGCTCCGGCGCCAGGTAGTCCGGGGAGCCGACCAGGTCGCCCGGGCGGGTCAGCTCGGAGTCGCCCTCGAACTTGGCGATGCCGAAGTCCAGCAGCACCACGCGGCCGGTGCCGTGCTCCAGCAGCACGTTGGCCGGCTTGACGTCCCGGTGCAGCACGCCGAGCTGGTGGCCGCGGTGCAACGCGGCCAGCACCTGGGCGCCGATCCCGGCGGCCTCGCGGGCGTTCAGCGGGCCGTCCTGCGAGATCACGTCGGCCAGCGAGCGGCCGTCGACCAGCTCCATCACGATCCACGGCCGGCCGTCCTGCTCCAGCACGTCGTGGATGGTGATCACGCCGGGGTGCTTGATCCGCGCCGCGGCGCGGGCCTCCTGCTTCATCCGGGACTGGAGGATCGCGAGGTCCTCCTCCGGCAGGTGGTTGACGGTCAGCTCCTTGACCGCGACCTCGCGATCGAGCATCAGATCGCGGGCGCGCCAGACCGTGCCCATGCCACCCCGGCCGAGCCGGTCACCCAGCTCGTAGCGGCCGGCCAGCATCCGCACTTCCTGGTCCCGTCCGCTCATGGCGACCGCTCCCCCTCTTCGGTGCACCACGCAACTGATCACCGCTCGAACAACGTATCCCTCACAGCCTAGGCGCCCGGCCCGCCAGCCGGAATCGCGCCCCGCTCACGTGACCCTGCTGTGACGTGACCCACCGGCGGCGGGCGGGTCGTCAGCCTGCCAACCAGACGATGGCCGCCAGCGCCAGCAGCGTAGCGGTCAGTACACCCACCACCAGCAGCACCGGTAGGAGCGCCGACGGGCGGTGCCGGGCGTGCCGGGCGTGCTCGCTCGGCACCGCTTCGGCAGCCCCACGGCGCCAGCGCACCAGCCGCCCGGCCGGACGCGGCACCGGCAACGGCTCCTCGGCCGGACGCTCCTCGGGATACGGCTCCGGGGCGCTCGCCAGCAGCTCCGCGAGCACGAGCACCGCCTCCTCGGCGGTCAGCCGGGCGGTCGGATCCGGGTCGAGCAGCCGGTCCACCAGCGGGCGCAGCGGCCCGCAGTCCGCGGTGCCGTCCGGCCCGCCGGCGCGGACGGCCGCGAACAGCGCGGCCGGGGTGTGTTCGGGGAACGGGCTGCGGCCGGTCAGCAGCCGGTACAGCAGCACGCCGAGCGCCCAGCAGTCGGCGGGCGGCCCCGGCTCGGCGACCGGACCGGGCGCCGCCAGCAGCTCCGGCGCCCAGCGCTCGGCCCGCGGCCCGACCAGCTCGGCGCGGACCGGCACCCAGCGCCGACCGTCCGGGCCGCCCAGCGTCCGGGCCAGCGCCTCCTCCGCCGCGCCCGAGGCATGGCCGCCGAGCAGCGCGGCGCCGTCCTCGCAGAGCAGCACGGTCTGCGCGAGCACCTTGCCGTGCACCCGGCCGGCCCGGTGCACGGCCCGCAGCGCCCGCGCCAGGTCCGCCGCCAGCTCGGCCACCCGGTACGGCGGCAGCGCCCCGCCGGCCAGCCGCGCCGGCAGCCCGGCCGCGGCCGGCCGCTCCACCGCGCACCAGAGCACGCCCTCCTCGGCCAGTGCCGCGAAGGCCTGCTGCAGCCGCGGGTGCTCCGGACAGCCGTCGATCGCCTCGGTGGCGGCGGCGAGCACCTCGGCCGGGTCCAGCCAGCGGCCGGGGCCCGGCGACTCACTGCCGTACAGGTCGGGGGCGAGGACTTCGGGCAGCTCCAGCGGCTCCAGCCGCACGGGCGTGCCGTCGCGCAGGTCGACGGCGTCCAGCGGCTCGCCCGCGGCGGACGGCTGCCGGTCGCCCGTCAGCCGGTACCGGCCGCCGACCACCCGGTCGGACTCCGCGCGCATGCCCTCCCCGTCCCCGTCCCGGCTCAGGAGGCCGGCTGGAAGGTGGCGAAGCCGGTGTCCCGGGCCTGGCTCAGGTCCGGGGAGTTCCAGTCGCTGTCGTTGGCCGTCCAGTAGATCGCGTAACCGTACTTGCCGTTGCCGGTGACGAAGCCGCGGTTCAGCGAGTGCTGCCTGGTGCCCGAGCCGAAGGTCCACTCCCAGTCGGCCGCGTTGCTCCACCGCCAGCCGGACACCGCCTGCAGCTGGACCAGCTGGTAGTCGCTGGCGTGGAAGCCCGCCGCCTCCTGCTGCCAGTCGGCGAGGGCGCTGGCGTCGGCGGGCGACTTCCACTCGACCACCAGCGTGACGTCGCGGCCGGTGAACCGGCTGCTGTCGGCGGAGTCGCTGGTGTGGCCCTGGTAGCTCAGCCAGTCGGGGAGCTGGATCGAGTAGCCGGACGGGTCCTGGTGGAGCGTGTAGCCGGACGGGACTGCGGAGCCGGACGGGACTGCGGGCGAAGCGGCGACCGAGGCCGGAACGGCGGCGGCCGGGCCGCTCGCGGGGGCTTCGGACCCCTGCGGGGCGCTCGCGCTCGCCGCCGGGGTGCTCGGGACCGGCGACGGCGACACGGCCCCCGCCCCGGCCGGCGTGCTCTGCGCGGCCAGCGACATCGGGTCGCTCGGCCCCGCGGCGGCCTTCCCCGCGCCCTTCCCGCCGGACGCCATCGCCAGCCCGACCAGCCCGGCTATCAGCAGCAGCACGACCACCACCAGCACCAGCTGGCGGCGCCGCAGCCGGAGCCGCGAGGGCGCGCCGAGCGTCTCGCTGCGGGTCCAGCCGCCGGTGTCGGCCGGCTCACCGCCCGCGGGGGCGGCCGGCGGAGCGTCCTCCTTGGCCGGGCTCGGCGTCGCGGCCTCCGGCGCGGGCAACCGGCTGCCGACCCGGACCGTGCTCAGCCCGGGCACCTTCGGCAGCTGCTTCGGCTTCTTCCCGCCGGCCGGCTCGCTCTCCTTCGCCGGCTCGGCCGGCTCGACCTGCTCCGGCTTCTCCGCCGTGGTCTTCTGGTCCGGCTTGCGCGCCGGCATCGCCGACTGGGTGGTCGACTCGGCCCGGCTGGTCGACTCCGCGATGATCCGCTTGAGCATCGACCGGGTGGTCGAGTTGTCCAGCCGCTGCTCCGGGTCCTTGTCCAGCAACCCCTCGATCACCGGGCGCAGCGGGCCGGCGTTGGCCGGCGCGGGCAGCTCCTCGGTCATCACGGCGGTGAGGGTGGCCAGCGCGGACCCGCGGTCGTACGGCGGTTTGCCCTCGACCATCGCGTAGAGCGTGCCGCCCAGCGACCAGAGGTCGGCCGGCGGGCCGGGCTTCTGCCCGCGGGCCCGCTCCGGCGAGATGTACGAGGGCGCGCCGACCAGCATCCCGGTGGAGGTGACCGAGGAGTCGCCCTCCACGCTGGCGATGCCGAAGTCGGTGAGCACCACCCGGCCGTCCTCGCCGATCAGCACGTTGGACGGCTTGACGTCGCGGTGCAGGATGCCGTGGCTGTGCGCGGCACCGAGCACGCCGAGCAGTTCGAGCGCGATCTCGGCGGCCCGGGACGGCGCGACCGGGCCGTCCTCCTTGATCACCTCGGCCAGTGAGCGGCCGTCGACCAGCTCCATCACGATCCACGGCCGGTCGTCCTCCTCGACCACGTCGAAGACGGTGACCGCGGCGGCGTGCCGGATCCGGGCGGTGGCCTTGGCCTCGCGCAGGGTGCGAACGATCAGACGGTGCTTCTCGTCCTCGTCGACCCCGCCGTGCATCCGGAGTTCCTTCACCGCCACGATCCGGCCGAGCATCTCGTCCTCGGCCCGCCAGACGGTCCCCATCCCGCCGCTGCCGAGGATCGAGTCGAGCCGGTAGCGGCCGGCCAGGACGCGTCCGGAAGTGCCCTGCGGCTGGGTCATTCGGGCGTTCCCCCATGTGCTGCTGCCGATCGGGTGACGGACCGTCGGTCCTCAGCGGGACGTAGAGGACGGCCAAGCCTCCATCATCCCCTGTGTCGAGGGCGGATGTTCACTCGACCCCTGGATTTTCCCGCATCCCGATCGGATTCCGCCACTCCCCGGAACGGGTGTGGCCCCCACCGGACGGCGGGGGCCACACCCGGGCAAGCGTTCTGACGGCGGATCAGCGGTGGCTGACCGTCACCTCGACCCGCTGGAACTCCTTCAGCTCGGAGTAGCCGGTGGTGGCCATCGCCCGGCGCAGCGCGCCGAACAGGTTCATCGTGCCGTCCGGGGTGTGCGAGGGACCGGTCAGGATCTCCTCGGTGGTGCCGACCGTGCCCAGGTCGACCCGCTTCCCGCGCGGCAGCTCCTCGTGCACCGCCTCCATGCCCCAGTGGAAGCCCTTGCCGGGGGCATCGGTGGCCCGGGCCAGCGCGGCACCGATCATCACCGCGTCCGCGCCGCAGGCCACCGCCTTGGCGATGTCGCCGCTGTAGCCCACGCCGCCGTCGGCGATCACGTGCACGTAGCGGCCGCCGGACTCGTCCATGTAGTCCCGGCGGGCCGCCGCGACGTCGGCCACCGCGGTGGCCATCGGCACCTGGATGCCCAGCACGTTGCGGGTGGTGTGGGCGGCGCCGCCACCGAAACCGACCAGCACACCGGCCGCGCCGGTGCGCATCAGGTGCAGGGCCGCGGTGTAGGTGGCGCAACCGCCGACGATCACCGGGACGTCCAGCTCGTAGATGAACTGCTTCAGATTGAGCGGCTCGGCCGCGCCGGAGACGTGCTCGGCGGAGACCGTGGTGCCGCGGATCACGAAGACGTCCACACCGGCGTCCACGACCGCCTTGGAGAACTCGGCGGTGCGCTGCGGGGAGAGCGCGGCGGCCGTGACGACGCCCGACTCGCGCACCTCCCTGATCCGCTGGCCGATCAGCTCGGCCTGGATCGGCGCGGCGTAGATCTCCTGCAGCCGGCGGGTCGCCTGGGCCGCGTCACTGATCGCGGCGATCTCGTCCAGCAGCGGCTGCGGGTCCTCGTAGCGGGTCCACAGCCCCTCCAGGTTGAGCACCCCGAGGCCGCCGAGCCGGCCGATCGCGATGGCCTGTGCGGGCGAGACCACGCTGTCCATCGGGGCCGCCAGGAAGGGCAGCTCGAACCGGTAGGCGTCGATCTGCCAGGCGATCGAGACCTCCTTCGGGTCCCGGGTCCGGCGGCTGGGGACGACGGCGATGTCGTCGAAGGAGTACGCCCGGCGGCCGCGCTTGCCTCGCCCGATCTCGATCTCAGTCACTTCGAGCCTCTCTGCTTGCTGCTCACAATCGCCCCCCAGTATCCCGGACGCCCGCCGCCCACGCGCACGAAGGCCCGCCACCACCGGTGGCGGGCCTTCCAAAGATCTTCGTCAGCGCGCGGTGTAGTTCGGCGCCTCGACCGTCATCTGGATGTCGTGCGGGTGGCTCTCCTTGAGGCCCGCGGAGGTGATCCGGCAGAACCGGCCCTTGCTCTCCATCTCGGCGACGGTGGCCGCACCCACGTAGCCCATGGTCTGCCGCAGGCCGCCGACCAGCTGGTGCAGCACCGCGGAGAGCGGGCCGCGGTAGGGCACCTGGCCCTCGATGCCCTCGGGCACCAGCTTGTCGTCCGAGGCCACCTCGGCCTGGAAGTAGCGGTCCTTGGAGTACGACCGGCCCTGTCCGCGGGACTGCATGGCGCCCAGCGAGCCCATGCCGCGGTACGACTTGAACTGCTTGCCGTTGATGAACAGCAGCTCGCCCGGGGACTCCTCGCAGCCGGCCAGCAGGCTGCCCAGCATCACGGTGTCGGCGCCGGCTGCCAGCGCCTTGCCGATGTCGCCGGAGTACTGCAGGCCACCGTCGCCGATCACCGGCACGCCGGCCGCGCGGCAGGCCAGCGCCGCCTCGTAGATCGCGGTCACCTGCGGCACGCCGATGCCGGCGACCACCCGGGTGGTGCAGATCGAGCCAGGGCCGACGCCGACCTTGACGCCGTCCACGCCGGCGTCGATCAGCGCCTGGGCGCCGTCCCGGGTCGCCACGTTGCCGCCGACCACGTCGACCGCGACGGCCGACTTGATCTTGGCGATCCAGTCCAGCGCGTTGTGGCTGTGGCCGTGCGAGGTGTCCACCACCAGGAAGTCGACGCCCGCCTCGACCAGCGCCTGGGCCCGGTCGAACGCCTCCGAGCTGGCACCGACGGCCGCGCCGACCAGCAGCCGGCCCTCGGCGTCCTTGGCCGCGTTCGGGTACTTCTCGGCCTTGACGAAGTCCTTGACGGTGATCAGGCCCTTGATCCGGCCCTCGTCGTCGACCAGCGGCAGCTTCTCGATCTTGTGGCGGCGGAGCAGCGCCATGGCATCCTCGCCGGAGATCCCGACCTTGCCGGTGATCAGCGGCATCGGGGTCATGATCTCGCGGACCTGGCGGCCGCGGTCCGACTCGAAAGCCATGTCACGGTTGGTGACGATGCCCAGCAGCTTGCCGTCCGGGTCGGCGATCGGCACGCCGCTGATCCGGAACTTGGCGCAGAGCGCGTCCGCCTCGCCCAGGGTGGTCTCCGGGCCGACCGTGATCGGGTCGGTGACCATGCCGGACTCGGAGCGCTTGACCAGGTCGACCTGGTTGACCTGGTCCTCGACGGACAGGTTGCGGTGCAGCACGCCGACGCCGCCCTGGCGGGCCATCGCGATGGCCATCCGGGCCTCGGTGACCTTGTCCATCGCGGCGGAGAGCAGCGGGATGTTCACCCGGACGTTCCGGGACACCCGGGAGCCGGTGTCGACCTGGTTGGGCAGCACCGACGAGGCCCCGGGCAGCAGCAGGACGTCG
Source organism: Kitasatospora sp. NPDC024654 (assembly GCF_055559155.1). Taxonomy (NCBI): domain Bacteria; kingdom Bacillati; phylum Actinomycetota; class Actinomycetes; order Kitasatosporales; family Streptomycetaceae; genus Kitasatospora; species Kitasatospora sp. NPDC024654. The sequence goes on along the minus strand of NZ_JBVHLF010000003.1, from coordinate 53,915 downwards.
TCGTACGTGAGCCCGAGCATCGCGAACTTCTCGGGTACGCCTGCGGCGTTGTAAGACATGGTGGGGGATACCTTCCCGTGGCCGGCCTGGTCGGTCTGAGCGCGCCCTGTGGAGGGTCGGGGGCGCATGTCACGCGCGACGGAGCGGTCGGCTGCCGTGGTACGGCCGCCTCGCACCCGCGCGCTCACCGGCACAGGTCAGGCCGCCAAGAACCACCGCACTTGGAGGAACATCCAAGAGAAAGCCGCTCACACGTGCAGATCTTTGGCAACCCGTCCAGGCGCCGATACCCCATGGTACTGGCATCGCGAATGTCCACTCGCGCCCCCTTGACAACAGCTCGATCACGTGTGTGCTTCCGGCACACAGCGTGGCCGGCCGGTCCCTCAGCCGCCCCTCGGGCGGACCCCCTCAGGCGGACTCCTCCGCCAGCGCCCGCAGCCGGCTGAGCGCCCGGTGCTGGGCCACCCGGACCGCCCCCGGCGACATCCCGAGCACCTCGCCGGTCTCCTCCGCCGAGAGCCCGGCCGCCACCCGGAGCAGCACCAGCTCGCGCTGCCGGGCCGGCAGGTTGGAGAGCAGCTCCCGGGCCCAGGCCGCGTCACTGCTGAGCAGCGCGTGCTCCTCCGGGCCGAGCGCCTCGTCCGGCAGCTCCGGCAGGTCGTCCGGCGGGATCACGGTCGAGCCGGGCCCGCGCATCGCGGCCCGCTGCAGATCGGCGATCTTGTGCGCGGCGATGCTGTAGACGAAGGCCTCGAACGGGCGCCCCTCGTCGCGGTAGCGCGGCAGCGCGCAGAGCACCGCGACGCAGACCTCCTGCGCCACGTCGTCCACGTGGTGCCGGGCACCGCCGGGCAGCCGGACCAGCCGGCCGCGGCAGTACCGCAGCACCAGCGGGTGGACGTAGGCGAGCAGCGCGTCGGTGGCCGGGCCCTCGCCCCGGACGGCCGCCGCCACCAGCTCGGCGACCAGCGGCGAGGTGCCGACCCGGTCCGCGCTCCGGCGGCCGCGCCGACCGGCGGACGAAGGATCGGACGACTCGTCGCCGGAGGCACCGTCCGTCACGGCACCACCCGGATCTGCCTGGCCGGGGTCGGCGGCCTCGTCGTCACGCATCGGTCCATGGTGCCTGGTCGTTCCTTCGAGCGTCGCACCGCACCCGGAGTTGTGCATCGGAACGTTATCCGCCGCGGGCACCGCCCCACCCCCCTTCACGCCACTGTCGACCCCGTCGTTCTCGGTCGTGCCGACCACGGCTGCGAGATCCGCCGCAGTGCCTGTCCGCTGCTCCCCGAGATGCTCCACCCCTCCATGGTGCAGCCTCCGGGGCCCGGCGGCCTATATCCGGGCGCGCCCCGCCCTCCGTTGCGAGGAGGGCGGAGCGCGCCACCGGGCCGGCGGACGGGCTCAGCGGACCAGGCCCCAGCGGAAGCCGAGCGCGACCGCGTGGGCGCGGTCCGAGGCGCCGAGCTTCTTGAAGAGCCGCCGGGCGTGGGTCTTCACGGTGTCCTCGGAGAGGAAGAGCTCGCGGCCGATCTCCGCGTTGCTGCGCCCGTGGCTCATGCCCTCCAGCACCTGGATCTCACGCGCGGTCAGGGTGGGCGCGGCGCCCATGTCCGGGCTGCGCAGCCGACGTGGCGCCAGGCGCCAGGTCGGGTCGGCCAGCGCCTGGGTCACGGTGGCCCGCAGCTCGGCCCGCGAGGCGTCCTTGTGCAGGTAGCCGCGGGCGCCGGCGGCCACCGCGAGGGCCACCCCGTCGAGGTCCTCCGCGACGGTGAGCATGATGATGCGGGCTCCGGGGTCGGCCGACAGTAGCCGGCGGACCGTCTCGACCCCGCCGAGCCCGGGCATCCGGACGTCCATCAGGACGAGATCCGAGCGATCGGCCACCCAGCGGCGGAGGACCTCCTCACCGTTTGTCGCTGTGGTCACCCGGTCCACACCGGGGACGGTCGCGACCGCCCGGCGCAGCGCCTCCCGGGCGAGCGGTGAATCGTCGCAAACGAGAACGGATGTCATGACCGTCCTCCGCAGCTGATCCGCGTCACGTTGAGCCTCCTGGCTGGTACGAATCTCTCCGACACGGCCTCTTCGGCGCCGACCCCGTTCGGACCGCCGGTCACCCGACGATCACCCTGGGCGTCCGGCACCCGCCAACCGCCTCCACGCTTCCAACGACCGTCACTCGAATGAGTTACGGGCCTCAGGGCCATATCCACCACTGTACGTGGCCGTCCCATTACCGATCAGCCGCATCGCGGGGCAGACACCGCTCTTTTGTGCTCATGGCGCGCGCCGGTCACCGGCCGCGCACGCCGGAGCACGGCCACGGACAGCCTCGAACCCGGGCGCGCCGACACTCCGGGCCACCCGATTGCCACGCCACCGCCCGCCGATTCTCATGCCCCGATCGTCCGTTTTAATAGCTTTTGTACGATCATTGACTGATGTGCAACTCTGTGGGTGACTTGTCCCGTGGGTCGCCGTAAGTCATATTTCCAGGTGTCCATCCCGACACCTCGAAGCCTCGCCGAACGGACGCCTTCACCGAAGGGAATGAGCCATGGCAGATTTCTCCCGACTCCCCGGCCCCAACGCGGATCTGTGGGACTGGCAGCTCTCCGCCGCCTGTCGCGGCGTGGACAGCTCGCTCTTCTTCCACCCCGAGGGGGAACGCGGCGCCGCCCGCAGCTCACGCGAGCAGAGCGCCAAGGAGGTCTGCATGCGCTGTCCGGTCCGTACCGAGTGCGCCGCCCACGCGCTGGCGGTCCGCGAGCCGTACGGCGTCTGGGGAGGACTGACCGAGGACGAGCGCGAGGAACTGCAGGGCCGCTCGCGCAACCGGCTGGTCGAAGTGCCGTTGAGCGTCCGTCAGTAGCAGAAACGTTTCTTCAGTGCGCCTCCGTGGTGCGGCGCATCAAGCACGCCCGGGCCGCCACCCGGCGAACCGGCTCAACGACCGGCCGCCACCGAGGCGAGCCGGTCGAGCATGAGCGCCACGGCCGGCACCTCGGCCAGATCCGGCAGGGTGAGCGCGACCACCTGTCGCACCGCGGGCCCGCCGGGCACGGCGTGCACCGGCACCGCCGCCACCCCGTCGTACCGCACCGCCGTCAGCGCCAGCCCCGGCAGCACCGCCACCCCCAGGCCGGCCGCCACCAGGCCCACCACCGCCGGGTAGTCGTCGGTCGCGAAGTCGATCCGGGGCTCGAACCCGGCTCCGGCGCAGAGCTCCACCAGGTGCCCGCGGCACTGCGGACAGCCCGCGATCCACTGCTCCCCGGCCAGCTCGGCCAGCTTCACCGGCTGCCCCTCGGTACGCTCCGCGAGCCGGTGCCCGACCGGCAGCAGCCCCACCAACGGATCGTCAAGCAGCGGGCGCACCACCAGGTCGGACCAGTCGCCCGCGGCCGCCGTCTCGGCCGCCGCCAGCACCGCCTCGGCCCGGGCCGCCCGGGTGCCGCCGTGAGCGGGCACGGCCGGCGGAGCCGCGCCGTCCGAGTAGCGGAAGGCCAGCGCGACCTCGCACTCGCCGCCGCGCAGCATCGCCAGCGACTCCGGCGGCTCGGCCTCCACCAGCGACACGCGCACCCCCGGATGGGCGCCCCGCAGCTGGGCGACAGCGGGCGGCACCAGGGTGGAACTCGCGGTCGGGAACGAGACCAGCCGCACCCGCCCGGCCCGCAGCCCGGCGATCGCGGCGACCTCCTCCTCGGCCGCGCTCAGCCCGGCCAGGATCCCGGTGGCGTGCTTGAGCAGCACCTCGCCGGCCTCGCTCAGCTGCATCCCGCGGCCCGCGCGGACCACCAGCGGCAGCTCGACCGCCTTCTCCAGCGCCTTCATCTGCTGGCTGACGGCCGGCTGGGTGCAGCCCAGCTCGCGCGCGGCGGCGGAGAAGGAGCCGGTCCGGGCGACGGCGCGCAGGACCCGGAGATGGCGAGCCTCGATCATGCGTCCGTTATAGGCCCTAGCCCGGCCGGGGCAAAACGCCGCCGGATCCCGAGGCCGGGAAACGGCCGAGGCCCGGCCACCCCCGCGGTGCGGGAGCGGCCGGGCCTCGGTGCGGTACCGGTACCGGCTCGCGTCAGTGCGAGTGGCCGTGGCCGCCGTGCGAGTGGCCGGCCTCGGCCTCCTCCTCCTTCTTCTCCACCACCAGGGTCTCGGTGGTGAGCAGCAGGGAGGCGATCGAGGCGGCGTTCTCCAGCGCGGAGCGGGTGACCTTGACCGGGTCGATGACGCCGGCCTTCACCAGGTCGCCGTACTCACCGGTGGCGGCGTTGTAGCCCTGGCCGGCCTCCAGCTCGGCGACCTTGGAGGTGATGACGTAGCCCTCCAGGCCGGCGTTCTGGGCGATCCAGCGCAGCGGCTCGGCCAGCGCCTTGCGGACGACCGCGACACCGGTCGCCTCGTCGCCGTCCAGGCCCAGGCCGCCGTCCAGCACCTTGGCGGCGTGCACCAGGGAGGCGCCACCACCGGCGACGATGCCCTCCTCGACCGCGGCGCGGGTCGCCGAGATGGCGTCCTCCAGGCGGTGCTTGCGCTCCTTGAGCTCGACCTCGGTGGCCGCGCCGACCTTGATCACGCAGACCCCGCCGGCCAGCTTGGCCAGGCGCTCCTGCAGCTTCTCGCGGTCCCAGTCCGAGTCGGTGTTGGCGATCTCGGCCTTGATCTGGGCCACCCGGCCGGCGACCTCGTCGGCCGCGCCGGCGCCGTCGACGACCGTGGTCTCGTCCTTGGTGATGGTGACCCGGCGGGCGGTGCCGAGCACGTCCAGGCCGGCCTGGTCGAGCTTGAGGCCGACCTCCTCGGAGATGACGGTGGCACCGGTCAGGGTGGCCAGGTCGCCGAGGATGGCCTTGCGGCGGTCACCGAAGCCCGGGGCCTTGACGGCCACCGCGTTGAAGGTGCCACGGATCTTGTTCACCACGAGGGTGGAGAGCGCCTCGCCGTCCACGTCCTCGGCGATGATCAGCAGCGGCTTGGAGGCACCGCCCTGCAGGATCTTCTCCAGCAGCGGGAGCAGCTCCTGGATCGAGGAGATCTTGCCCTGGTTGATCAGGATGTACGGGTCCTCCAGGACCGCCTCCTGGCGCTCCTGGTCGGTGACGAAGTACGGCGACAGGTAGCCCTTGTCGAACTGCATGCCCTCGGTGAAGTCCAGCTCCACACCGAAGGTGTTGGACTCCTCGACGGTGATCACGCCGTCCTTGCCGACCTTGTCGATCGCCTCCGCGATCAGCTCGCCGACCTGCGGGTCCTGGGCGGAGAGGGAAGCGACGGCGGCGACGTCGTCCTTGCCCTCGATCTCGCGGGCGACCGAGAGCAGGTGCTCGGTGACGGCGGCGACGGCCTTGTCGATGCCCTTCTTCAGGGCGGCCGGGCCGGCGCCGGCGGCGACGTTCCGCAGACCCTCGTTGACCAGGGCCTGGGCCAGCACGGTGGCGGTGGTGGTGCCGTCACCCGCGACGTCGTTGGTCTTGGTGGCGACCTCCTTGACGAGCTGCGCGCCGAGGTTCTCGTACGGGTCGTCGAGCTCGACCTCACGGGCGATGGTGACACCGTCGTTGGTGATGGTCGGGGCGCCGAACTTCTTGTCGATGACGACGTTGCGGCCCTTGGGACCGATGGTCACCTTGACGGTGTCGGCCAGCTTGTTGACACCGCGCTCCAGCGAGCGGCGGGCGTCCTCGTCGAACTGCAGGATCTTCGCCATGATTCCGTTTCCTCGGGATATCTGCGTCACGTGGACCAACAACCGCGCCCCGGGCCCCTGTCACGGGTCCCGGGGCGGGGCGAGGTGGCGGACCGTCAGCCCGCCGGGGCTTGCTTACTTCTCGATGATGGCGAGAACGTCGCGAGCCGAGAGGACGAGGTACTCGTCGCCCTGGTACTTCACCTCGGTGCCGCCGTACTTCGAGTACAGGACGACGTCGCCGACGGCGACGTCGAGCGGCAGACGCTGGCCGTCCTCGAAGCGGCCCGGGCCGACGGCCAGGACGACGCCCTCCTGGGGCTTCTCCTTGGCGGTGTCCGGGATAACCAGGCCGGAGGCCGTGGTGGTCTCGGCGTCGAGCGGCTGGACCACGATGCGGTCCTCAAGCGGCTTGATGGCAACCTTGCTGCTGGTGGTCACGTCCGAGCTCCCCTTCGGAGATTACGGGGTTGTCTAACAGGTAGGTGGGCGACGTCTGCGGTCTGCCGTCGCGGGGGTCAGACCGGTTCAGTCGCGTTAGCACTCCCCCTGGGGGGAGTGCCAGGAACGACCATAGGCGGCGGTTAGCACTCAGTCAACCAGAGTGCCAACGGCGCGCCCGACGTCTTTCGCCGGGCCGCTCGGCGCGGGACCGGAACCGGGACAATGACCGGGTGGAGACCGAGAACTTCGAGCGCCTGCTCACCGACCAGGGCCAGCTGCTGCTGGCCGAACTGCGCGACTACGCGCCCGGGCAGGAGCTGGCGTTGGCCACCCGGCTGCGCCGTGACCACCCGGCGGAGCTGGTCACCGCGGCGCTCGGGCAGGCCGCGCTGCGGCAGCGGGCGGCGGCCAAGTTCGGCGTGGACGCCGAACGGATGTACTTCACCCCCAACGGTGTCGAGCAGTCCACCCGGCGCAGCGTCGCCGAGTGGCGGGCCGGCCGGTTCGCGGCGCTCGGGGTGCGCCGGCTGGCCGACCTGTGCGCCGGCATCGGGGGCGACGCGATCGCCCTGGCCCGGGCCGGGATCTCCGTGGTCGCCGTCGACCGGGACCCGCTGACCTGCGCGGTGGCCGCCGCGAACGCCGCCGCGCTGGGCCTCGCCGAGCTGATCGAGGTGCGCTGCGCCGACGTCACCGAGACCGACCTGACCGGCTTCGACGCGGTCTTCACCGACCCGGCCCGGCGCACCTCGCACGGCCGGGTGTTCGACCCCGAGGCGTACGCGCCGCCGCTCAGCTGGGCGGTCGGCGCCGGGCGGGCGGCCCGGTTCGGCGCGCTCAAGGTGGCGCCGGGCATCCCGCACGAGGCGGTGCCCGAGGACGCCGAGGCGGAGTGGGTCTCCGACCACGGCGACGTCAAGGAGGCGGTGCTCTGGTTCGGCACCGACGTCGGCGCCGACCGGCCGCACCGGGCCACCCTGCTGCCCGGCGGGCACACCCTGACCGGCGGCCGGCTGCCCGACCCGCCGGTGCTGCCCGGCGGCGGGCGCTGGCCGGCGGCCGGGCAGGTCCGCCAGTACCTCTACGAGCCGGACGGCGCGGTGATCCGCGCCCACCTGGTGGCCGAGGTGGCCGAGCTGGTGGGCGGCACCCTGATCGACCCGCGGATCGCCTACCTGACCTCCGACCGGCTGGTGCCCACCCCCTATGCCCACGCGTTCGAGCTGACCGACGTGTTGCCGTTCCAGGTCAAGCGGCTCAAGGCACTGCTGCGCGAGCGCGGCGTCGGGACGGTCGTGATCAAGAAGCGCGGGGTCGGGATCACCCCGGAGGAGCTGCGCCGGCAGCTGCGGCCGAGCGGGCCGAACGAGCTGACCGTGATCCTCAGCCGGACCGACCACGGGCCGCTGATGATGCTGGGTCAGCCGGCGCGCGGCTGAGTTCAGCCGGCGGGAGCCTGTATGTAGTCCTCCAGGCGGGCCACGGCGAAGCCCTGCTCCTGGATCCGGCTGAGCAGCTCGCCGAACATCTGGGTCATCGTCTCGCCCTTGAGGTCCTGCGGACCGCGGAAGTGCGCCAGGATGATGTCGCCGGGCTTCAGCCTGTGGTCCCCCGTCTGGTACTGCATGTCGTGTATCTGCATGGTCTCCTGCCAGAGCACGACGGCGCGCGGGCCGCACTGCTGCACGGCGGTGTTGAGGTTGGCGCTGTGCGCGCCGTCGCCGTACGGCGGGCGGAACAGGAACGGCGCGCTGCCGTACTGCTGGGTGAGCACCTGCTGGTCGCCGCAGACCTCGGCCTTCTGCTGGGCGAGCGACTTGGTGCTCATCGCCGGGTGGTGCAGCGTGTGGTTCTGGACGTGGTTGCCGAGCGCCTGGAGCGGCTTGAAGTAGCCGTAGTCGTTCCTGATGGCGTCGTCCATCAGGAACATGGTGACCGGGACCTTCAGGTCGTTCATCATCTCGACGAACTTCGGGTCCTTCTCCGCGCCGTCGTCCAGGGTCACGAAGACCACCTTGTCGGTGGTGGGGATCGAGCTGATCACCGGAACCGGACCGGCGGCGGTCAGCTTGACCGGCTTGTCCACCGGGGCGGCCGGGGCCGGCGGCAGCGGCTGGAGGTTCCACTTCGCCCAGGCCGCGGCAGCGGCCACGGTGGGCGTGCCCGAGGCCGGGGCGGCCGGACCGGACGGCGCGGCGGACGGGGCCGGGGTCGGCGCGGCGCCGGTGCTCGTCCTGCCCCCACCACTGCCGCCACAGCCGCTCACTGCCGCGAGGACCGCCAGCGCCCCCACCGCAGAAACCTTTCGCCGGCTCCCGCCCCGCCTCGCCACCACGTGCTCCCCAAGCCCCTGTTTCGAACAGATTCTGGGGAGGAACGCTACCGCGCTTATACGATTTTCTCACTTGTGAAGGACCAGCGATGCGGTGGCCGGGCCAGCAGCCCGGCCGGCGGCTCCGGCACCGCGCCCGGCTCCACGCCCTCGGGCCACCAGCCGATCAGCAGCACCCGCTCGCCCGGAGCGCTGAACAGCTCGGCCCGCTCGGCGCCGGCCAGCGCCGCCAGCGCCGTCGCCTCGGCCCAGGCCAGCAGCTCGGCGCCGCGGCCGTCCGCCGCCCTGGCCTCCCACATCGCCGCCAGGGTCATGCCCCGCCGCCCAACTCGCGGTAGGCCTGGCCGTGCACGTCCCCGTGCGGATCGGAGACCGCGGGTACCGACACCTCGGTGACCGGGAGCGAGGAGTCGGCCGAGAGCTCGATCGCGGAGGGCGAGCGGTCCCGGCGGACCATCTCGGCGCCCAGCGCGGCCACCATCGCGCCGTTGTCCGTGCACAGGCCCGGGCGCGGCACCCGCAGCCGGATGCCGGCCTTCTCGCAGCGCTGTTCGGCCATCGCCCGCAGTCGGGAGTTGGCCGCGACCCCACCGCCGATCATCAGGTGGTCGACGTCGTTGTCCCGGCAGGCCCTGATCGCCTTGCGGGTCAGCACGTCGGTGACCGCCTCCTGGAACGAGGCCGCCACGTCCGCCACCGGCACCGGCTCACCGGCCCGGCGCCTCGCCTCCACCCAGCGCGCCACCGCGGTCTTCAGACCGGAGAAGGAGAAGTCGTACTCCGGGTCGCGCGGCCCGGTCAGCCCGCGCGGGAAGGCGATCGCCTTCGGGTCGCCCTCGCGGGCCATCCGGTCCACCACCGGGCCACCGGGGAAGCCCAGCCCGAGCACCCGGGCCACCTTGTCGAAGGCCTCGCCGGCCGCGTCGTCGATGGTCGCGCCGAGCGGGCGGACGTCGCTGGTGATGTCGGTGGTCATCAGCAGCGAGGAGTGGCCTCCGGAGACCAGCAGCGCCATCGTCGGCTCGGGCAGCCGGCCGTGCTCCAGCTGGTCCACGCAGATGTGCGAGGCGAGGTGGTTGACCCCGTACAACGGCTTGTCCAGCGCCCAGGCGTACGCCTTGGCCGCCGAGACGCCGACCAGCAGCGCGCCGGCCAGGCCGGGGCCGGCCGTGACGGCGATGCCGTCCAGGTCGCTGCCCTTGATCCCCGCGGTGTCCAGGGCCCGCTGGATGGTCGGGACCATCGCCTCCAGGTGCGCCCGGCTCGCGATCTCCGGGACGACCCCGCCGAAGCGCGCGTGGTCGTTGACGCTGGACGCCACCGCGTCGGCCAGCAGCGTGGTGCCGCGCACGATGCCGACGCCGGTCTCGTCGCAGGAGGTCTCGATGCCCAGGACGAGCGGTTCGTCAGCCATGCGGGGTTTCCTTCGTGTCGGGCTGCTCAAGGTCGTCCGGCTTCAGGTCGTGCCGGTTCGGGTCGGGGTGGTCGAGGCGCATCACCAGGGCGTCCACGTTCGCCGGCTGGTAGTAGCCGCGCCGGATGCCGATCGGTTCGAAGCCGAACCGCTCGTAGAGCCGCTGGGCCCGGATGTTGTCGATCCGGACCTCCAGCAACAGCTCCGCGCAGCCGCGCCGGGCCGACTCGGCTACCAGGTCGGCCAGCAGCAGCGCGCCGAGGCCACGGCCCTGGTGGGTCTCGTCGACGGCGATGGTCTGCACGTCGCTCTCGACGCCGATCGCCATCAGGCCGGCGTAGCCGACGATCCGGCCGGCCGGATCGGTGGCGACCGTGTAGTACCGGCTGCCGCCCGGATGGGCCTCGGCGAGTTCGGACCAGAACATGCCCGGGGACCAGGCGTCCTCCGGGAAGAGCCGCCGCTCCAGGGCCATCAGCGGCTCGATGTCCCACCAGCGCATCGGGCGCAGCGCGGTGGGCGGGCTCACCGCGGTCACGCCGGGAGCACCGCCTTGTAGCCGGCCGGCACCTGGGCGTCGGGCCGGCGCAGGTAGAGCGGGCGGGGCGGCAGCAGCTCGCGGCCGGCGGCCAGCTCGGTGACCGCGAAGTCGGCCAACGCGCCGGCCGAGACGTGCTCCGGGCCGCGCGCCTCCGGGAAGGTCCCGGGGTAGAGCAGCGCGCCGGCCCCGACCGCACCCGGCCGGACGGCCAGCTCGCCCGGGCGGTCCACCGCCGGACCCTCGACGCGGCGCCCCTCGGCGTCGTACGAGGCCCAGTAGACCTCCTTGCGCCGGGCGTCGGTGGCGACCGTGAACGGGCCGGTCACACCCTCGGCCCGGGCCTGGTGGGCGATCGCGTCCAGCGTGCAGACGCCGTGCACCGGCAGGCCGAGCGCGTGGCCGAGCGCGGCGGCGGAGACCAGGCCGACCCGCAGCCCGGTGTACGGGCCCGGGCCGACGCCGACCGCCAGCGCGGTCAGCCGGCGCTTGTCCACCCCGGCCTCGGCGAGCACCCGGCCGATCGCGGGCAGCAGCAGTTCGCCGTGGCGCCGGGCATCGATCTGGAAGGTCTGCGCCAGGACGGCCGTGCCGTCGTGGACGGCGGCGGTGACGGCGGGGGTAGCGGTGTCGAACGCGAGCAGCAGCACGGGTCCAGGTTAGAGGGTCGGCCGGGTCGACCTTTTGTCCCGGTACGGAACACACGTTCCCGACGGCGGGGAACGGGCCGGGGAACCTGGCACGATGAGCCCGACGGCCCTACGGATGGCGGGAGCACTCATGGCAAGGACGGGTCCTGGAGTCGTGGTCACCGGGCTGACCCTGGGCGCGCTCGGCGTGGTCGGCCTGCTCGCCGCGCAGGCGGACGGCGCGCAGAACCGGGCCGTCACCGACCAGGCGCAGAGCCGGGTGAGCAACCTCGCACCGGACTCGGCCACCCCCTCCCCCGGCGCCGCCGCCTCCCCGGCCGCCGTCCCCGCGCTGCCGGCCGGCTCGGGCACCGGGCGCCGGGTGGTCTACTCGGTGAGTTCGAAGGCCGTGTGGCTGGTCGACCCGAAGAAGAACCCACAGGTCCAGGCCGCCTTCACGGTCCAGCGCGGCTCGGTGGACCCGGCCCCGGGGACCTACGCGGTGTTCAGCCGGTCGGCGGAGACCACCGGCGGCGACGGCCGGCAGGTCGAACACGTGGTCCGGTTCACCCAGCTGGGCGGCGTGGTGATCGGCTTCAGCGCGGCCGTGGACGGCTCGACCCCGGCCGCCGACCCGACGGCCAGGACCGGCGGCATCCGGGAGACCCGGCAGGACGCTCAGTCGCTCTGGGACTTCGCCCCGACCGGCACCCGGGTCACCGTCGTCCCCTGAGCCTTCGCCTCGGCCTTCCCCTGCTGGGCCGGGGCCGGCTTCGGCGGGGTGCAGACCGCGGCGGCCGCCGCGTTGGCGGCCAGCAGTTCGCGCATGCCGACACCGGCAGTCGGCTCGGGACCGCGCTTGACGGTCTCTTCGGAGCTGGCGGTGCTCGACATGGCGCCTCCCTAGTTAGGCACACCTAACTGCAAAGACCATCCCATCACGCGCACCGCTCCGGCCGCAACATCTTGCCGACACGCTGTCGGGAAACCGCACCCAGGGGTGAACCGCACCTCAGTCGCGGTCCAGCGCGGCCAGGTCCACCCCGTCCCAGCGGCTGCCCAGCCCGGTCAGGGTGACCCGGCGGGGGTCGCCGGCATCCTCGGCCGAGTCGCTCGCGTCGTCCCCGACGGCCCGCTCGATCCGCACCTCCAGCCGCTCCTCGGCGAGCTGCTCGACCTTGCCCTCACCCCACTCGACCACCACCACCGACTCCGGCAGCGAGACGTCCAGGTCGAGGTCCTCCATCTCGTCCAGCCCGCCGCCGAGCCGGTAGGCGTCCACGTGCACCAGGGCCGGGCCACCGACCAGCGAGGGGTGCACCCGGGCGATCACGAAGGTCGGCGAGGTGACCGGGCCGCGCACGCCCAGTCCCTCCCCCAGGCCACGGGTCAGCGTGGTCTTGCCGGCGCCGAGCTCGCCGGAGAGCAGCACCAGGTCGCCGGGGCGCAACAGCCCCGCCAGCCGGCCGCCCAACCGGTTCATCCGCTCGGCGGTGGGGACGGTGAGAGTCGTGTACGCGCCCATGGTTCCTCTGTCCGGGATCGGTCGGTCCGAGCCCAACGGTGCCACATCGGGGGCGTGGAACGTCGACCCGTCCGGGCGAGGACGGGACGGGCGACGGTCAGTCGCCGTTCGGCAGGTCGCGGACGGCCGGTGGAACCGGGAGGGCCGCCCGCTCGGCGGCCCGCCGGAGCAGCGCGGCCAGCTCGCCGTTCACCCGTTCGGGCGCTTCCAGCATCACCAGGTGGCCGGTGTCGGGCAGCACCACCAGCCCGGCTCCCGGCAGCTCGCGGGCGATCGCCTCGCTGTAGACGGGCGGGGTGAGCAGGTCCTTCGTCCCGGCCAGCACCAGCGCCGGCAGGCCGGCCAGCGCCCGCAGCGCGGCGGTCTTCTCGTGCCCGGCGAAGACCGGGTAGAACTCCGCGACCACGTCGATCGGCGTGCTGTCCAGCAGCTGCTCGGCGAACCGGACCACCGCCGGATCGACGGCCTCGGAGCCGAACGAGAACCGGCGGTAGAGCACCCCGGCGAAGTCCGAGCCGACCCGCCGGGCCGCCTCCACCAGGCCGGTCTGGCTGCCCAGCAGCTTCACCACTCCCGGCCCGACCCGCCGCCAGAGCCGCGCCCCGGCCGGCGGCAGTCCGAAGGTCGCCGCGTCCCAGCCACCCGCCAGGGTGCCGAGCAGCGCGACCCCCAACACCCGGCCGCCCGGGTCGGCCCGGAACAGCTCGGGGTGTTGGGCGGCCAGCGCCATCACGGTCATGCCGCCCATCGAGTGGCCCACCAGCACCAGCGGCCCGGTCGGCGCCACCGCGTCCAGCACCGCCTTGAGGTCGGCGCCCAGCTGGTCGATGCTGGCCGGCTCGCCCGCGAGGTGGGAGCGGGAGCGCTCGGAGCGGCCGTGGCTGCGCTGGTCCCAGAAGACCAGCCGAAGGCCGGCCGCCCGGAACGCGGCGCGCTGGAAGTGCCAGGAGTCCTGGTTGAGGCAGTAGCCGTGGCAGAAGACCACGGTCAGCGGCGCGGCCGTGGCCGACTCCGAACCGTCCTGCCCCGGCTCGTCGACCTCGACGTACAGGCCGGTGCCGTCGGGCGCCGGAACGGTCCGGGCCCGGCCGCGCAGCGAACCGAACGGCGCCTCCGCGTCCAGCGCGGCGCGGGCCGCGCGGCGGGTGGCCCGACCGACCGTCAGCCGTTCGATGGCCACCCCGGCGGCGGCACCCGCGGCCAGGACACCGAGCGAGATGCCGATCAGCCCGGCCCGGCTCACCCCGCTGGTGGCCTGCTCGGCCGCCCGGGCGAGCGCCCGGACCGGGTTGCCGCCGACCGCGTCGGCCGGCTCGGTCATCCGGTGGCCCCGCCGACGTAGCGGCGCGGGACCCGCGGGCCGATCCGGGTGACGATCTCGTACGCGATCGTGCCGGCCGCCCGGGCCCAGTCCTCCGCGGTCGGCTCGCCCTGCTCGCCGGTGCCGAAGAGCAGCACCTCCTCGCCGATCCCGGGGGTGTCGCCGCCGAGGTCCACCACGAACTGGTCCATCGCGATCCGGCCGGCGGCCGTCCGCCACTTGCCACCGACCAGCACCGGACCGGCGTCGCTGGCGTGCCGGGGCAGGCCGTCCGCGTAGCCGACCGGGACCAGCCCGAGGGTGGTCGGGCCCGGGGTGGTGTAGTGGTGGCCGTAGCTGACGCCGTGTCCGCCGGGGACGGTCTTGACCAGCGCGAGCCGGGCACTGAGCGACATCACCGGGCGCAGCCCGAAGTCGGCCGGCGCGCCCACCTCGGGGACCGGCGACACCCCGTACATGGCCAGACCGGTGCGGACCAGGTCGTAGTGCGTCTCGGGGAGCAGCAGGGTGGCCGGCGAGTTGGCGATGTGCCGCACCTCGGGCCGGGCCCCGGCCCGCTCCGCGTACTCCAGCGCGGCCGCGAAGGCGTCCTGCTGCTGCCGGATGGACGGGTGGCCGGGCTCGTCGGCGGCGGCGAAGTGCGACCAGACGCCGACCACCTCGACCATCCCGGCGGCCTGCGCGCGCAGCGCGGCGTCCACCAACTCGGGCCAGTCGTGCGGCTGGCAGCCGTTGCGGCCCAGCCCGGTGTCCGCCTTGAGGTGGATCCGGCCGGGTACCCCGGTGGCCCGCACCGCGGCCAGCAGCTCGTCCAGTGCCCACCGGCCGCTGACCGAGACGTCCACGCCGGCCCGCAGCGCCTCGGCGAACGGGCCGCCCGGCGTCCACAGCCAGCAGAGTACGCGCGCCTGGTCCGGGCCGATGCCGGCCGCGCGCAGCGCCAGCGCCTCCTCGGGAGTGGCGGTGCCGAGCCAGCGGACGCCCGCGGCCACCGCCTCCAGCGCACAGCGGATCCCGCCGTGGCCGTAGCCGTCGGCCTTCACCACGGCCATCACGGCAGCGCCGGAGACCCGCTCGCGGAGCGCGGCCAGGTTGCCGCGGAGCGCGGCCAGGTCAATGGTCGCCTCGGCGCGTCGGCCCTCGGTGAGCAGGACGGTGGCAGTGTTCGCAGTCGTCATCCCGATCAGTCTCCCAGACCTGCGGTGCTTCGCCTCCCACCACCCTCGACCACTCCGCGCCAGGCGGCGGGCAGCGCCGCGGCGACCTCGCCGGCCGTGATGGGGGCACCGCCCCACGGCGGCGCGCTCGGCGGGTAGGACTGCTCGCCGCTCCGCTCCGGTTCCCACGGGTCGGTGACCAGGCGGCGGACCGGACCCGAGCCGGCGAAGACCCCGACGCCGCCGCCCGGTGACAGGGCCGGACGGTGCCGGACGGGCGCGGCCCGGCCCGGCTGGCCAGCGCTCTCGCCCGCCGCGGCCAGCCGACCGGCCAGTCCGTGCAGGTGGGCGGCGGCCGGTGCGGCGTCCCAGGGGTCCAGGCCGGCCGCCAGCAGCGCGCCGGCCAGGCCGGCGAGCACGTCCCCGCTGCCCGCGGTGGCGAGCCAGCCGGTGCCGGTCGAGTTCACCCGGACGGCCCCGTCCGGGCGGGCCACCACCGTGGTCGAGCCCTTCAGCAGCACCGTCGCGCCGTAACGGGCGGCCAGCTCGCGGGCGTACCGCAGCCGGGCCGCCGCGACCTGCTCCGCGGTCACCGCGCCGCCCAGCAGCCGGGCCGCCTCGCCGGTGTGCGGGGTGAGCAGGGTCGGCGCGCTGCGGCCGACCAGCGTGCCGGGTCCGCGCCGGGCCAGCTCGGTCAGCCCGTCCGCGTCCACCAGGACCGGCACCTCGGAGGCCAGCACGTCGGTCAGCGCGCCGGGGGCGTCGTCGCCGGAGCCCGGGCCGACCACCCAGGCCTGCACCCGGCCGGGGGTCAGCAGCACCTCGGGGTGGTGCCGCACCACCTCCTCACCCGGCCGGCCCTGGTAGCGGACGGCGCCGGCGCCGCCGTGCAGCGCGCCGGCCACCGCGAGCAGGGCCGCGCCCGGGTAGCGTTCGGAACCCGCGAGCAGCCCGAGCACACCGCGCCGGTACTTGTCGCTCTCCGCGCCGGGCCGTGGCAGCAGCGCGGCCACATCGGCGTGCTGCAGTGCCTGGACGGCGGCCGGCGGCGCGGTCATCCCGATCGGGACGAGCTGCACCACCCCGGCGTAGCCCGCGCCCGGGTCCACCAGCAGCCCGGGCTTGTACGTCCCCATGGTCACCGTCAGGTCGGCCCGCAGCGCCGCGCCCGGGACCTCTCCGGTGTCGGCGTCCACCCCGCTCGGCAGGTCCACCGCGACCAGCAGCCCGGTCCGTCCGGCGGACGCGTAGGGCTGCGCCGCGGGGCGCAGGCCGCCGCGCCCGCCGATGCCGACGATGCCGTCGAGAATGAGATCGGCGCGGCGGAAGTCGGCCAGGCCGACTTCCTGATCAGTGGTCACCTGACTGCCGGTGGCCCGCAGCGCGGCCAGCGCCGCCGGGTGCGCCTTGTCGGGGCTGAGCAGCACGGCGCTGACGGCGGCTCCGCGCCGGGCCAGCCGGGCACCGGCGAAGAGCGCGTCCCCGCCGTTGTCCCCGCTGCCGGCCAGCACCAGCACCCGGCTCCCGTAGACCCGGCCGCGTCGCTCCGTCAGCAACCGGGCGCAGCTGGCGGCGAGACCGGCCACCGCGCGGTCCATCAGCGGCTGCCCGGCCAACAGCGCCTCGGCGGCGCGAACCTCTTCGACGGTGTGTGCCTCACGCATACCTCGACGCTACCCCGCGCGAGGACGGCTAGCCTTCGGCGATCACCATCGCCGAGGCCACCCCGGCGTCGTGACTCAGCGAAAGGTGCCAGGACGACACGCCGAGCCGCTCGGCGCAGGCCGCCACCGTGCCGCGGATCGACAGGTGCGGTCGGCCGGCCGGATCCACCTGCACCTCGGCGTCGTGCCACTCCAGCCCGCTCGGCGCGCCCAGCGCCTTGGCCACCGCCTCCTTGGCGGCGAACCGCGCCGCCAGCGAGGCGATCCCGCGCCGCTGGCCCGAGGGCAGCAACAGCTCGTCCGGGGTGAAGAGGCGGTCGGCCAACGCCGGGGTCCGTTCCAGCGTGGCGGCGAAGCGGTCGATGGAGGCGACGTCGATACCCACTCCGATGATCATGGCGCCGACGATATACCGGTCCCCCGCGGCCGGGCCGCAGGGGACCGGGAACCTCCTACTCCACGGTGACCGACTTCGCCAGGTTGCGCGGCTGGTCCACCTCGTGCCCCTTGGCGGTGGCCAGCTCGCAGGCGAAGACCTGCAGCGGCACGGTGGACACCAGCGGCTGGAGCAGCGTGGGTGTCACCGGGATCCGGATCAGGTGGTCGGCGTACGGGACCACCGCCTCGTCGCCCTCCTCCGCGATCACGATGGTGCGGGCGCCACGGGCCCGGATCTCCTGGATGTTGGAGACGATCTTGTCGTGCAGCAGCGACCGCCCGCGCGGCGAGGGCACGACCACCACCACCGGCAGACCCTCCTCGATCAGCGCGATCGGACCGTGCTTCAGCTCGCCCGCCGCGAAGCCCTCGGCGTGCATGTACGCCAGCTCCTTGAGCTTGAGCGCGCCCTCCAGCGCCACCGGGAACCCGACGTGCCGGCCGAGGAAGAGCACCGAGCGGGCGCCGGCCAGCGAACGGGCCAGCTCGCGCACCGGCTCCATGGTCTCCAGCACCTGCTCGACCTGGCGCGGCGCGTCGGCCAGCTGCTGGATGACGGCGAGGATCTCGTCGCCCCACTTGGTGCCGCGCACCTGGCCGAGGTAGAGCGCGACCAGGTAGCAGGCGACCAGCTGGGTGAGGAACGCCTTGGTCGAGGCGACCGCGACCTCCGGCCCGGCGTGGGTGTACAGCACCGCGTCCGACTCGCGCGGGATGGTCGAGCCGTTGGTGTTGCAGATCGCCAGCACCCGCGCGCCCTGCTCCCGGGCGTGCCGCAGCGCCATCAGGGTGTCCATGGTCTCGCCCGACTGCGAGATCGCGATCACCAGCGTGCGGTCGTCCAGGATCGGGTCGCGGTAGCGGAACTCCGAGGCGACCTCCACCTCGCACGGGATCCGGGTCCAGTGCTCGATCGCGTACTTGGCGATCATGCCGGCGTGGAACGCGGTGCCGCAGGCCACCACGACGATCTTGTCGACCTCGCGCAGCACCGAGTCCGGGATCCGCACCTCGTCCAGGGTCAGTCGCCCGTCGGTGCCGATCCGGCCGAGCAGGGTGTCGGAGACCGCCTTCGGCTGCTCGGCGATCTCCTTGAGCATGAAGTAGTCGTAGCCGCCCTTCTCGGCGGCCGAGGCGTCCCAGTCCACGTGGTACTCGCGGACGGCGGCCGGCCGGCCGTGGAAGTCGGTCACGGTGACGGCGTCCGCGCGCAGCTCCACCACCTGGTCCTGGCCCAGCTCGACGGCCTCCCGGGTGTGCGCGATGAACGCGGCGACGTCCGAGGCGAGGAAGTTCTCGCCGGCCCCGCGGCCGACCACCAGCGGCGAGTTGCGGCGCGCCCCGACCACCACGCCGGGCGCGTCGGCGTGCACCGCGACCAGCGTGAAGGCGCCGTCCAGCTGGCGGCAGACCGCCCGCATGGCCTCGGCCAGGTCGCCCTGGTACGCCTCGGCCAGCAGGTGGGCGACCACCTCGGTGTCGGTCTCCGAGCGCAGCGTGTGGCCGCGCTCGGCGAGCTCGGCCCGGAGCTGGGCGAAGTTCTCGATGATGCCGTTGTGGACCACGGCCACCCGGTCGGCGTCGTCCAGGTGGGGGTGGGCGTTGGCGTCGGTGGGGCCGCCGTGGGTGGCCCAACGGGTGTGCCCGATGCCGGTGGTGCCGCCGGGGAGAGGGGTCTCGGCGAGCGACTTCTGAAGGTTGGCGAGCTTCCCGGCCCGCTTGTCGGTGGCGAGACTCCACTGCCCTGAGGAGTCCGCCGTCTGGATGGCCACGCCGGCCGAGTCGTATCCTCGGTACTCCAGCCGCTGCAGGCCGGCGATCACTACGTCGAGCGCGGGCTGCGCGCCCACATAACCAACGATTCCGCACATATGTGTCAGCATAAGGGCGGCTTGTTTTCGAAGAACGCGCACCGGGGCACCGTGCGTGACCGACGCCACACCATCCGCCCCTGCCGCGACGGCCCACAATGGACCATGTGCTGACCGAACTCTGTACCCGGGGCGCCGCCACGCCCGGACCGTCGCCGTCTCCGTACGTCGACCTGGACCGGTCCGAGTGGAGCGCCCTGCGCGACCGTACTCCGCTGCCGCTCAGCGCGGAGGAGGTGGAGCGGCTGCGCGGTCTCGGCACCGCGCTCGACCTCGACGAGGTGCGCGACGTCTACCTGCCGCTCTCCCGGCTGCTCAACCTCTACATCCACGCCACCCACGAGCTGCGCGGCACCCTCGGAACCTTCCTGGACACCCCGGACACCGAGCGCACCCGCACCCCGTTCATCATCGGCGTGGCCGGCTCGGTGGCGGTCGGCAAGTCCACCACCGCCCGCCTGTTGCAGGCCCTGCTGGCGCGCTGGCCCGAGCACCCCCGGGTCGAGCTGGTCACCACCGACGGTTTCCTGCTCCCCAACGCCGAGCTGCGCCGCCGCGGCCTGATGGCCCGCAAGGGCTTCCCGGAGTCCTACGACCGGCGCGCGCTGATGCGCTTCGTGGCCGACGTCAAGGCCGGCAAGCAGGAGGTCAGCGCCCCGGTCTACTCGCACCTGGTCTACGACATCGTGCCGGACCGGCGGCTGACCGTGCAGCGGCCGGACATCCTGATCGTCGAGGGCCTGAACGTGCTGCAGCCGGCGCTGCCCGGCACCGACGGCCGCACCCGCCTCGCGGTGGCCGACTACTTCGACTTCTCGATCTACGTCGACGCCCGCACCGACGACATCGAGAGCTGGTACCTCTCCCGCTTCAAGAAGCTGCGGGACACCGCCTTCCTGGACCCCAGCTCCTACTTCCGCCGGTTCACCGAGGTGCCGGAGGAGGAGGCGATGGAGTACGGCCGGCAGGTCTGGCGCACCATCAACAAGCCCAACCTGCTGGAGAACGTGCTGCCCACCCGCGGCCGGGCCACCCTGATCCTGCAGAAGGGCGCCGACCACAAGGTCCGTCGCGCCCTTCTGCGGAAGCTCTGAGCGGGTCTCAGCCCAGGTACGTGCGGACGGCCTCGGCCAGGCGCTCGGCGACCGCCTTCGCCTGCGCCTGGTCGGCGGCCTCGACCATCACCCGGACCAGCGGCTCGGTGCCGGACGGACGCAGCAACACCCGGCCGGTGGCGCCGAGTTCGGCCTCCGCCTCGGAGACGGCGGCGGTCAGCTCGGCGCAGCCGGCGACCCGGGTGCGATCCACACCCTTGACGTTGACCAGGACCTGCGGCAGCCGGGTCATCACCGCGGCGAGGTCGGCCAGCGGCTGCTTGGTGGCAGCCAGCCGGGCGCCGAGCATCAGACCGGTCAGCGTGCCGTCGCCGGTGGTCGCGTGGTCCAGCAGGATGACGTGGCCGGACTGCTCGCCGCCGAGCGCGTAGCCCTCCGCCTTCATCGCCTCGAGCACGTAGCGGTCACCGACCGCGGTCTGCACCAGCTCGATGCCCTCGCGCTCCATCGCCAGCTTGAAGCCCAGGTTGGACATCACGGTGGCGACCGCGGTGTTGCGGCGCAGCGTGCCGGCCTCGCGCATGGCGACCGCCAGGATGGCCAGGATCTGGTCGCCGTCCACCTCGTTGCCCTCGGCGTCGGCGGCCAGGCAGCGGTCCGCGTCGCCGTCCAGCGCCACGCCGAAGTCCGCCCGGTGCTCCAGCATCGCGGCCCGCAGCTGGTCCAGGTGGGTCGAACCGACGCCGTCGTTGATGTTCAGGCCGGTCGGCTCGGCACCCAGGGTGTAGACCACCTCGGCGCCGGCCCGGGCGAAGGCCTCCGGGGCGACCCGGGCCGCCGCGCCGTGCGCGCCGTCGATGACGACCTTGATCCCGTCCAGCCGGTTCGGCAGCACCGCGACCAGGTGGGCGACGTACTTGTCGAAGCCCTCGGTGTACTCGTGCACCCGGCCGACCGCCGCGCCGGTGGGCCGCTTCCAGTCCGCCGCGGTGCCGTTCGCGTAGCGCCGGTAGTGCGCCTCGATGGCGTCCTCGACCGCGTCGTCCAGCTTGTGGCCGCCGCGGGCCAGGAACTTGATCCCGTTGTCGGGCATGGCGTTGTGGCTCGCCGAGAGCATCACGCCGAAGTCGGCGCCGAGCGCGCCGGTGAGGTACGCGACCGCCGGGGTGGGCAGCACCCCGACCCGCAGGACGTCCACGCCGGCGCCGGCCAGCCCGGCGATCACCGCGGCCTCCAGGAACTCGCCGGAGGCCCGCGGGTCGCGCCCGACCACCGCGACCGGCCGATGGCCGGCGAACGCGCCGGCGTCGCCCAGCACGTGGGCGGCCGCCGTGGAGAGACCGAGAGCCAGTTCCGCGGTCAGGCCCTCATTGGCCACACCGCGGACGCCGTCCGTACCGAAGAGTCGTGCCACTGTCCCGTCCTTCGTTGCTCGTCACCGGGCAGGGCGTTGTGGTCCGCCCTGGTCGGCGGGGAGGACTCCCTGGCCGCCTGACCGGTCCAGGGAGCACGACGCCCCGGGGCACACGAAGTGCTCCGGGGCGTACGAGTCCCACCTGCGGGGTGCGCACCAAGGGCGGTACGCACCCCGGGGCGCGACTAGCGCTTGCTGTACTGCGGGGCCTTACGGGCCTTCTTCAGACCGGCCTTCTTGCGCTCGACGGCGCGGGCGTCACGGGTCAGGAAGCCGGCCTTCTTGAGGGCGCCGCGGTTGTTGTCCACGTCGGCCTCGTTCAGGGCGCGGGCCACGCCGAGGCGCAGCGCGTAGGCCTGACCCGACACGCCGCCACCCGCGATGCGGGCCACGACGTCGTAACGGCCGTCCAGCTCGAGGAGCTTGAAGGGCTCGTTCACGGTCTGCTGGTGCACCTTGTTGGGGAAGTAGTTCTCCAGGGTGCGGCCGTTGATCTTCCACTTGCCGGTGCCCGGGACGATCCGCACGCGGGCGATCGCCTCCTTGCGACGGCCGAGGCCGGCGCCGGGGACGGCCTCGCCGAAGCGGCCGGCCAGCGACTCGCTGGTGTACTCGGAGGTCTCGCCCTCGGACGTGTACTCGGTCACGTCCTCGTCGAAGTCGACCTCAAGGGTGGTCTCAATGGCAGTCTCGGCCACGGTGTTCCTCAGCTCTGTTCAGTGATGGGGTTGGGTGGCCGGAATTACTGCGCGACCTGGGAGATCTCGAACGGCACCGGCTGCTGGGCAGCGTGCGGGTGCTGGTCGCCCGAGTAGACCTTCAGCTTCGAGAGCATCTGGCGGCCCAGGCTGTTCTTCGGGATCATGCCCTTGATGGCCTTCTCGACGGCCTTCTCCGGGTTCTTGTCCAGGAGGTCGTCGTAGCGGACCGAGCGGAGACCGCCCGGGAAACCGCTGTGGCGGTAGGCCAGCTTCTGGGTCTTCTTGTTACCCGAAAGGTGCACCTTGTCCGCGTTGATGATGATGACGAAGTCACCAGTGTCAACGTGCGGCGCGTAGATCGCCTTGTGCTTGCCCCGGAGGAGGTTGGCGGCCTGGGAGGCCAGGCGGCCGAGCACGACGTCGGTCGCGTCGATGACGTGCCACTGACGCTGGACGTCGCCGGGCTTGGGGCTGTACGTACGCACGGTCGTAGCCTTCGCTTTTCAGTGAGTGAGTCCTGACAGGAGCACCCGGACGAGGAGATCAGCCTGGATCCGCTTGGACGCAATTCAAGAGGAGCCGCTGGTCATCGGCCTGGTATCTCCGGCGTACCGACCTCTCACGTGAGATGGAGCGAGCCAATACGCACAACAAGTGCCCAGCCTACCGGGCAGGTCCGTACGGGTCAAAAACGGTCGCCGTCAAACCGGTCACCGGTCACGCTGGACCCGCTTCTCGTCCCAGACCGGCTCCGGCGACTCGTAGACCCGGCCGTCCGCGCCGAAGACCAGGAAGCGGTCGAAGGTGCGGGCGAACCAGCGGTCGTGGGTCACGCAGAGCACCGTGCCCTCGAAGGCCTCCAGCCCCTCCTGCAGCGCCTCGGCGCTCTCCAGGTCCAGGTTGTCGGTGGGCTCGTCGAGCAGCAGCGCGGTGGTGCCGGACAGCTCGAGTTTGAGGATCATCAGCCTGGCCTGCTGACCGCCGGAGAGCGACTCGAAGCGCTGCTCCTCCTGCCGGTCCAGCTCGTAGCGGCGCAGCGCGCCCATCGCGGCCTTGCGGTCGAGGGCGTGCTCCTCCTCGATGATCGAGCGGACGGTCCGGCCGAACAGCTCGGGGTGCGCGTGGGTCTGCCGGAAGTGGCCGGGCACCACCCGGGCGCCCAGCTTCCAGCTGCCGGTGTGCGCGACCGACTCGTCACCGGCCAGCAGCCGCAGGAAGTGCGACTTGCCGGAGCCGTTGGAGCCCAGCACGGCCACCCGCTCGCCGTAGTAGACCTCCAGGTCGAAGGGCTGCATCAGCCCGCTGAGCTCCAGCTTCTCCAGGGTGACCGCCCGCACGCCGGTGCGGCCGCCCTTGAGCCGCATGGTGATGTTCTGCTCGCGCGGCGGTGCCTCCGGGCGGCCCACCTCCTCGAACTTCTTCAGCCGGGTCTGCGCGGCGGCGTAGCGAGAGGCCATGTCGTGGCTGACCGCGGCCGCCTGGCGCAGGGTGACCACCAGCTTCTTCAGCTTGGCGTGCTCCTCGTCCCAGCGGCGGCCGAGCTCCTCGAAGCGCTCGAAGCGCTCCTTGCGGGCGGCGTGGAACGAGTCGAAGCCGCTGCCGTGCACCCAGACGCTGCTGCCGGTGACGCCGGTCTCGACGCTGATGATCTTCTCGGCGGTCCGGGAGAGCAGCTCACGGTCGTGCGAGATGAAGAGCACGGTCTTCGGGGTGGCCTTGATGGCCTCCTCCAGCCAGCGCTTGCCCGGGACGTCCAGGTAGTTGTCCGGCTCGTCCAGCAGCAGGACCTCCTCCGGGCCGCGCAGCAGCGCCTCCAGCACCAGGCGCTTCTGCTCGCCGCCGGAGAGGGTGTTCAGCCCGCGCCACTGGGCCCGGTCGAAGGGCATCCCGAGCGCGGCCGTGGCGCAGACGTCCCAGATCGTCTCGTACTCGTAGCCGCCGGCGTCGGCCCAGTCGGCGAGCGCCTGGGCGTAGGCCATCTGGGTCTTCTCGTCGTCCTGGGCCAGCATGGCCAGCTCGGCGGCGTCCACCGCGCGGGCCGCGGTGGCGATCCGGGCCGGCGCGACGGAGACCAGCAGGTCGCGGACCGAGGCGTCGGCGGGCAGCGCGCCGGGCGTCGCCTTCTGGTCCTCCCGGCCGGTGGTCCCGACGAACTGGCGCATCACGCCCAGGCCGCCGCTGACCGTCACGGTGCCGCCGTGCGGCTGGGTGTCACCGGCGATCATGCGCAGCAGGGTGGTCTTGCCCGCGCCGTTGGCGCCGACCAGCGCGACCGCGGCGCCCTCGCCGACCCGGAAGGACGCGTCGTCGAAAAGCACCCGCCCGTCCGGCAGGTAGTACTCCAGATGTGAAATCTCGACGTGTCCCATGGCTCGGAATTGTGCTACGCCCGCGCCATCAGGCCCAAACGGATTACGACTGGCCCGGCAACGTGCGCATCCGACGGGCCGCCCGGTTGCGCTCGGCCAGCTGGTCGTCCGGCGGGTAGCCGACCTCCTCCAGCGTCAGCCCGTACGGCCGGACCACGTTGACGGCACTGTTGCGCACCCGGCCGGCCAGCACCTGACCGGGGAACTCCACCGGCCGGTGGCCGTCGCCGACCAGCAGCATCGCGCCGACCAGGGCCCGCACCATGTTGTGGCAGAAGGCGTCCGCGCGGACCGTGGCCACCGCCAGCGGCCCGGCCACCCCCGCGGTGTGGTGGTCCGCGGCGACCCGCTCCCAGTGCAGGTCGAGCAGGGTGCGGATGGTGGTGGCGCCCTCGCGCTTCTTGCAGTACGCGGCGAAGTCGTGCTCGCCGAGCAGCAGCCGGGCCGCCTCGTTCATCTTCTCGATGTCCAGCGGCCGGTCGTGCCAGAGCACGTGGCCGCGGAGCAGCGGGTCCACCCCGCCCGGGTGGTCGGCCACCCGGTAGGCGTACCGGCGCCAGATCGCGGCGAATCGGGCGTCGAAGCCCGCCGGCGCCTCGGTCATCCGGTAGACCCGGACGTCGCCGGGCAGTCGGCCGGCCAGCCGGCGCAGCAGCTTCTCGCCGTGCGCGGCCCACAGCTCGACCGGCAGGTCCACGTGCGCCACCTGGCCGCGGGCGTGCACCCCGGCGTCGGTCCGGCCGGCCACCGTGAGGTCGTAGCCCTGCTCGCTGCGGGTGACGATCCGCAGCGCGTCCTCGATCTCGCCCTGCACGGTCCGCCGCCCGGGCTGGCGGGCCCAGCCGGAGAAGTCGGCTCCGTGGTAGGCCAGGTCGAGCCGGATCCGGACGGTCCCGTCGGCGGGCCCCTCCTGCTGCTGCGGCGGCTGCTCGCAATCCTTCAGCACGTGCGTTGACTCCAGGGAATCGTTGACTCCGGGGGTATCTCCGGGCAATGAGGAACGGGCCCGCCCCCCGGAGGGAAGCGGGCCCGAGCTGCACCTAAAGGTGTCAGGCGTTCTCGACCTCGGTGGTCTCGTCAGCCTTGGGGGCCTCGGCGGCAGCGCTCTCGGCGGCCTCCTTCGAGGCGCGCTTGGTGGCGGCCTCGGCCTCGCCGACGGCGGTCTGCGCGACGGTCAGCGCCTCGACCAGCTCGATCACGGCCATCGGGGCGTTGTCGCCACGACGGGTGCCGATCTTGGTGATGCGGGTGTAGCCACCCGGGCGGTTCTCGTAGCGCGGCGCGATCTCGGTGAAGAGGGTGTGCAGCACCGAGACGTCGGTGATGGTCTTGCGGACCAGGCGACGGTTGTGGATGTCGCCCTTCTTGGCCTTGGTGATCAGCTTCTCCGCCAGCGGGCGCAGGCGGCGGGCCTTGGCCTCGGTGGTGGTGATGCGGCCGTACTGGAACAGCTCACGGGCCAGACCGGCGAGCAGCAGCGGCTCGTGGTGCGGGCCACCGCCGAGGCGGGCACCCTTGGTGGGACGCGGCATGGATGACTCCTTGAATCTCCGACTACGGCCGTATCAGGTACCGCGGCGGGCGGCCGGGCACGGTTGCCCGGACGACTTTCGGTGCATTTCTGCATTGAAGCGGGGGCGACCCACGAGGAGTCGCCCCCGCCACAAACTCTTAGTACTGCTCGGTCTCCGCGTAACCCGCGTCGTCCAGGTCGTCGGCGCCGAAGGCGTCGGCGGCAGCGGTCGGGTCGAACCCGGGCGGGCTGTCCTTGAGGGCCAGGCCCATGCCGGCCAGCTTCGCCTTGACCTCGTCGATCGACTTCGCACCGAAGTTGCGGATGTCGAGCAGATCGGCCTCGGAGCGGGCGACCAGCTCACCCACGGTGTGGATGCCCTCGCGCTTGAGGCAGTTGTACGACCGAACGGTGAGCTCCAGCTCCTCGATCGGCAGCGCCAGGTCGGCGGCCAAGGCGGCGTCCGTGGGGGACGGGCCCATGTCGATGCCCTCGGCGTCGATGTTCAGCTCGCGGGCGAGACCGAACAACTCCACCAGGGTCTTGCCGGCCGAGGCCATGGCGTCCCGCGGACGCATGGCGGGCTTGGTCTCGACGTCAACGATCAGCTTGTCGAAGTCGGTCCGCTGCTCGACACGGGTGGCCTCGACCTTGTAGGTGACCTTCAGCACCGGGCTGTAGATCGAGTCGACCGGGATCCGGCCGATCTCCTGGCCGGAGGCCTTGTTCTGCACGGCGGAGACGTAGCCGCGACCGCGCTCGACGGTCAGCTCCATCTCCAACTTGCCCTTGCCGTTCAGCGTGGCGAGGACCAGCTCGGGGTTGTGCACCTCGACACCGGCCGGCGGCGCGATGTCGGCGGCGGTGACCACACCCGGGCCCTGCTTGCGCAGGTACATCACGACCGGCTCGTCGTGCTCCGAGGAGACGACCAGCTGCTTGATGTTGAGGATGAGGTCGGTGACGTCCTCCTTGACGCCCGGCACGGTGGTGAACTCGTGCAGGACGCCGTCGATGCGGATGCTGGTGACAGCGGCACCCGGGATCGAGGAGAGCAGCGTGCGGCGGAGAGAGTTGCCGAGGGTGTAGCCGAAGCCCGGCTCCAGCGGCTCGATGACGAACCGCGAGCGGTATTCGTCGACAACCTCTTCGGTCAGCGAAGGACGCTGAGCGATCAGCATGGTTCTGGATCCTCCAGTTGTCTTCGGCACCCACTATTTGATGCCGACAGGACCAAGCGTACGGGGTCCCGTGGGAAACGGGACCCCGTAGCAGGTTCAAAGCACTGCGGAAACGCCCAGCGCGTCAGACGCGGCGACGCTTCGGCGGACGGCAGCCGTTGTGCGGGGTGGGGGTGACGTCCTGGATCGAGCCCACCTCCAGGCCGGTGGCCTGGAGCGAGCGGATCGCGGTCTCGCGGCCGGAGCCCGGACCCTTCACGAAGACGTCGACCTTGCGCATGCCGTGCTCCTGCGCGCGACGGGCAGCGGCCTCGGCGGCCATCTGCGCGGCGAACGGGGTGGACTTGCGCGAGCCCTTGAAGCCGACGTGACCGGCGGAGGCCCAGGAGATCACGTTGCCCGCGGGGTCGGTGATCGAGACGATCGTGTTGTTGAACGTGCTCTTGATGTGCGCGTGGCCGTGAGCGACGTTCTTCTTTTCCTTGCGGCGGATCTTCTTCGCGCCGGCAGCCTGACGACCCTTGGGGGGCATAAGTCTGTTTCTCCTACTGAGGTGGTCGGTCCGCTAACCCGCGGGCCGGAGGGATGTCCGGTTAACGGGCGGACTACTTCTTGCCCGGCTTCTTCTTGCCGGCAATCGCGCGACGCGGGCCCTTGCGGGTACGCGCGTTGGTGTGGGTGCGCTGACCGCGGACGGGCAGGCCGCGGCGGTGACGCAGACCCTCGTAGCAGCCGATCTCGACCTTGCGGCGGATGTCGGCGGCCACCTCACGGCGGAGGTCACCCTCGACCGTGTAGTTGGCGTCGATCCACTGCGCCAGCTTGACGAGGTCTTCCTCGGAGATGTCGCGAACGCGGATGTCGGGGTTCACGCCCGTCTCGGCCAGCGACTGCTGGGCGCGGGTACGACCGATGCCGTAGACGTACGTGAGGGCGATCTCGATCCGCTTCTCGCGGGGGAGATCAACGCCGGCGAGGCGTGCCATTCATGGCTCCTGTGGTTCTTCAGAGGTCTTACGAGTCGCCTACTCGGAAGCATCCCTCGGCCCTGCGGACCTCGGAGAGATGAGAGCCCCGGCCTCTGACCGGGGGTGGCAGTCCTGCCGTGCGGCAGGATCGGGCGGCCCGTGTATGACGTTGTGCGCGTCGCGCGAAGTACTACGAGAAATGCGGAGAGATCAGCCCTGGCGCTGCTTGTGGCGCAGGTTGTCGCAGATCACCATGACCCGGCCGTGGCGGCGGATCACCTTGCACTTGTCGCAGATCTTCTTGACGCTCGGCTTGACCTTCATGGTTCAGGTTCTCCGGGTCTAGATCTGACGGTGGAACTACTTGTAGCGGTAGACGATCCGACCACGAGTCAGGTCGTAGGGGCTGAGCTCAACGACCACCCGGTCGTCCGGGAGGATACGGATGTAGTGCATCCGCATCTTGCCGCTGATGTGCGCGAGGACCTTGTGACCGTTCTGAAGCTCGACCTTGAACATGGCGTTCGGAAGAGACTCGATCACGGTGCCCTCGATCTCAATGGCGCCTTGCTTCTTTGCCATGAACTACGAGATCCACCTTCCGGGACCGGCTACCGTATGCGGCACGCTCGTGCGAACCTGGGTCCACCCCAACCCGGCGGGAAGAGGGCGTGCCGAAGCACGCTACGAGTGAGCCGACGGTCCATCGTACGTTAGGCCCCGGCCCCACACCAAACCGGGGGGCCAGGTGCACCAACCCGGGCTCAGCGCTGCGCGCCGATCCGATCCTGGACCAGCACCGCGGTGCAGGCCGGGCAGCGGCTGGCGGCCTCCGGGATCTCGGTGAGGCACTCCGGGCACGGGCGCTTGACGACCTTCGCCTTCGGCGGCAGGTACCGGGCGGTGGCCTTGGTGACCGGCAGCACCACGCAGAAGTAGAGCACCGCGGCGGTCAGCAGGAAGGCGATCAGGTCGTTGAGGAACTGCCCGTAGGGGAACGTGACGTGGTGCACGGTGAACTGGTCGGCGCTGAAGTCGCCGGCCGCCCCGACCACCAGGCCCACCAGCGGGGTCAGGAACGCCTTCACGAAGCCGTTCACCACCCCGGTGAAGGCCGCACCGATGACGACACCGACCGCCATGTCGACGACGTTGCCGCGCATCATGAAGTCGCGGAACCCCTTGAGCACCCGTTCTCTCCTCTATGTCCGATACGTCCCCCGAGGGAGAAACGATACCGGTTCAGCCGAGCGGGTCCGGCGCGGCCGTGACGCCCAGCGCCGCCAGCTGGGCCTTGCCCCCGTCGAAGGCGGTCAGCACCAGCGGGCCCTGCTCGGTGACGGCGACCGAGTGCTCCCAGTGCGCGGCCCAGGTCCCGTCGTTGGTGACGACCGTCCAGTCGTCCTCCAGCACGCTGGTGTGCGGCGTGCCCAGCGAGACCATCGGCTCGATCGCCAGCACGGTGCCGGGGATCAACTTGGGGCCCTTGCCGCGACCACGCTCGACGTAGTTCAGCACGTGCGGCTCCATGTGCATCGCGGTGCCGATGCCGTGGCCGCCGTAGCCCTCGGTGATGCCCCACTTGCCCTTGGGTGGCAGCGGCTGGCGGCGGATGAAGCCCTCGATCGCCTTGGAGACGTCGACCAGCCGGTTGCCCTTCTTCATCTGGGCGATGCCGGCCCACATCGAGCCCTCGGTGACCTTGCTGAGCATCGCGACCTCCGGGCGGACCTCGCCGACCGGCACGGTGATCGCCGCGTCGCCGTGCCAGCCGTCCACGATCGCACCGCAGTCGATCGAGATGACGTCGCCCTCCAGCAGCACCCGGTCGCCCGGGATGCCGTGCACCACCTCGTTGTTGACCGAGGCGCAGATCACCCCGGGGAACCACAGACCACCGTGGTGGGCGCGGAAGTTGGAGGTGGCGCCGTGATCGGCGATCACCTTCGCCGCGATGTCGTTGAGCTCCTGGGTGCTCACGCCCGGGGCGACCGCCTCGCGGCAGGCCTTGAGCGCCTCCGCGACGACCAGGCCGGCCACCCGCATCTTCGCGATCTGCTCGGGGGTCTTGATCTCCACCATCTGGCCAAGCCTTTCGTCCGTGTGCCGCCCGGTCCTTGCCGGCCGGCCCTTCGCTGAAACCACCGTACGACGCCGCACGGGCGCGGGGGGGGGGGGGGGGGGGGGGGGGGGGGGGGGGGGGGGGGGGGGGGGGGGGGGGGGGGGGGTGTGGGGGGTGGGGGGGTGGGGTGTGGTGGTGGACGGGAAGCGTGGGCGGGTTGGGCGACTGAGCTGTGGAGGAGAGGAGAG